>JALOKS010000194.1 GCA_025456385.1 Thermoanaerobaculales bacterium
GCGGGTGAGGTCGGAGCGGACGATCTGGCGGGAGGCGACGTCGATGTAATCGGTGCGGACGGCGCCGTCGGCGAGGGTCAGCACGAGCTTGAAGGCCTCGCCGTCGGGGAGCTCCACGCGCCCGGCGAGCTCGACCCGGTGGCCCTTCTCGCGCCAGCCCACCAGCGGGCCCTCGAGGTCGCGTTGATCGAGGCCGGCGGCCGAGTCGGCCTCCGGCGGCACCGCCTGGGGCTCGAACTGGCCCTGCAGGGGCGCGACCTGCCACCCCGTCGTCTCGTCGTGGGCGAAGACGCTGACTGTCCCCTGGTAGCTGAACTCGAGCCGGAAGAGCCCCGGCCGCTTGCGTTCGCGGACCACCCGCGCGACCCGCCCGTCGCCGGCCGTCACCGTGCCGGTCTCGCGGATCGAGGACAGGGCCCGCAGCCTCGCCTCGCCGCCGCGGGCGGCGAGGTGGGAGGCGACGATGGAGTCGACGCTGTCGACCGGCACGGTCGAGCTGCACGCTGCGGCCAGGGCGCCGAGAAGCGGCACCGCGCACCGGAACACCCGCATGGCTCCTCCCGTGCCCATCACCAGTTCCTCCCCACCGAGCCGCCGAGCTCGATCGGCTGCTGCGGGGAGGCGGGCCAGGTCGTCGGCCCCGCGCCCCAGCCCCAGTAGACCGGATCGCCGTACCTCGGAAGGTCGCCGTGCACGAAGGCCGCACTCTCGGCCTCCGCGTTGGCGCGCTCGGCAGCCTGCTCGGCCTCGATCTCGCGAACCCGCTCCTCGTTCGCCCGGCGTGCCGCCTCCTCGCCGGCCTGGCGGTCGGCGAGGATCGCGCGCTGCTCGGCGGGAGTCATCCACTCACCCTCGAACTCGACGTAGCCGCGGGCGCGGTAGCCTTCTTCCTCGCTCACCCACCGGCCGTCGAGCTGGACCCGGCCGAGGGCGCGGTTCGCCTCCTCGTCGTCCGGCAGGATCGCGAGCACCTGCGAGTAGGCCTCCTCGACCTGGCTCTGGAGGGCGTTGCCGCGCGCCCAGCGCGCGAGGTCGCGCCACGCCTCGGCGTCGCCGGCCGGGACCTCGGCGGCGCGTCTCCGGAACTCCTGCATCGGCGAGATCCCGCGCTCGATCGAGACCACGCTCGAGGCCCGCACCGTCAGGGTGCCGCCGCCGATGTCGACGGTCACCGACTCCCCGGTCTGCTCGATGATCTCGCCGCTGACCCTCCCGCCGCCCTTGAGGTGAACCTCGTCCGCGAAGGCCGGGAGAGCCGCCAGCGCAACCGCGACCACGAGTCGTCTCACGTCCGCCTCCCTGCCTGCCGCGACTGCCGGGGCGACGCGCCGAAGCGCGGTGCGAGTGTAGCACCGGGAGCCGTCAGTGCCGATCGGGGCCGCGGCGCGGCCACGCCTGAGGCGGCGCAGGAGGCCGCCGATCCGGAGCGGCTCCGCGCCGGGTGGCGCGAGCGTCGAGTGCCCGGGTCCGAGATCGTGCTAGTGCGAGTGGCCGCCCGCCTCGCCGAAGTAGGCGAGCCGGAAATTCGCCACGAGCTCGCGCAGGGTCGCGATCTCGGCGAGGTCGGTGCCCTGCTTGGCCTTCATGGCGTGAACCTGGATGGCGTGCAGGAGGGCGAGCTTGTGCAGGTACTCCTTGGTTGCCTGCTCGTCCGCGTCGGCGGCCGGCAGCTTGATGCGCTGGGCCAGGAAGTAGGCGCCGACGATCTCGTCGAGCTGCCGGACGTGGTCCTCCTTGTTCATCACCCAGCGCACGAGCTGGTTGTAGTTCACCGGCTCGGACTTGCCGAGGGCGATGATCTCGTTCATGGACTTCTCGATGGTGGTGATGTGCTCTTCCATGAGCTGCACCCGCAGCTCGTCGTGGAAGATGCCGCAGGGGATCTGGCAGTGGGCGCCAGCCGGCGCGGCGAGCGCGAGGACGGCGGCGAGGGTGAGGGACGCGATGACGGCCTGCTTCATGTTTCATCCTCCAGAACGACCGGTCTGCCTGCGACAACCCTCGGCCGGCGGCTGATATTTCGCGGCCGGAAGGAGCTCAGCGGTTGCCGACGGCTGTCGGTGTCGAGCCGAGGGTGATGACCGCGCCGCCGCGCAGGAGCTCGAGCTCGAAGCGCTGGTGGTCGCCGAGCTCCCGACCGTGCTCGCGGATCCGGCGCCGGAAGTCGGGCTCGCCGATGCGGATGCCGTGCACCGCGAGGATGACGTCGCCGCCGAGGGTGAGCTTCTCGCCGGCGATATCCGCCGCCAGGCTGCCTGCGCGCAGGCCGAGAGCGGAGGCCGGCGATCCCGCCGCAACGGCTTCGACCAGGATTCCGGCGCGCTGGGGGAGGTTGAGGGCGCGCGCCAGCTCGCCCTCGACGAGCCGACCCTTGAGGCCGCTCCAGGCGGTGGGCTCGTCGATCAGCAGGCGCATGGCGAGGTTCGAGGTGACGACGAAGCCGATCCCCTGCGAACCGCCGCTCGCCGACAGAATGCTGCTGACAATGCCGACCACCTCGCCGCGGGTCGAGAACATCGGCCCGCCCGAGTTGCCCTGGTTGATGGCGGCGTCGGTCTGCAGCAGCTCCACGCCCTCGATGCCGCCGAGCAGTTGTCCGGTCGTGCGCCGGGCGCTCACGTGGCCGACCGACAGCGAGTGCGAGATGCCGTAGGGGGCGCCGATCACGAACACCTGCTCGCCGACCCGCACCGCGTCCGAGTTGCCGAGCGCGACCGGTTCGATGCCCGCCGGCACTGCCTCCGCCTGGACCAGGGCGACGTCGGCGTGCGGGTCGAGGGCCAGGATCCGCGCGCCCGCGACCTCACCGGTGACGAAGCGCACCGCGACCCGGTCGGCGACCTCCACGACGTGGGCCGCGGTCATGATGCGGCCGTCCCTCGAGATCAGGAAGCCGGAGCCGAGGCTCGCGGTCTGCTCGGCGCCTCCCTCGCCGGCCGGCCCGCGGTGGGCGGCGAGGACCTCGACGACCGCCGGATCGACGGCCTGGAAGACATCGGCGAGCGGGCGCTCCTGGCCGGCACCGGGAAGTGACTGGGTCAGGCCGGCGACGACGAGCAGGCAGAGCAGCACACGGCGGTTCACCCACGCACCTCGGTGCGCCTGCCGCCGGTCGCCGCTAGGCGTTGCCGCTGAGCAGTGTCTCCTCAGCGGCGAAGAAGAAGCGCGAGCGGTCGAGGTCGATGAACAGCTCCTGGTGCTTCCGAAGGTCCTCGAGCACGGCGGCGACCCGAGGATCCGCTAGTGCTTCCCCGAGCCCGGCGGCGTTCGGCCAGCTGAGCTTCAGCACGCCGTCGTAGGGCTCGGCGGTGCCGCGGCTGAGCCGCACCTGCAGGTTCTGTTCGACTGCCAGGGTGGTGTTGACGACGAGGCCGACCGCCCCGGTCGCCTCGGCGAGGGCCTTCGCCTTCGCGGCGTATGCGCGCCAGTGCTCGCGGAACTCCGGAATCGAGAGGTCGGACCGACCCTTGACGCACTGGATGAAGCTGATCATGGCTCTCCCTTTCAGCCGATCGGCGGCGCCTCCGGGCCGCGCAGGGTCACTCGCGCGGTGCCCCGGCGGTGCACGCCGTCGTCGCCGAGGCCTCGCCGTCCGAGCAGCTGACCTCGCTCCAGCCGCCGCGGATGTCGGTGTTGCCGCAGTAGGTCCTGCCCTTGCTGTTCGGGTTGTTGAGGTAGGCGAGGATGCCCCCACAGCTCTCGTCGGGCCCGGGCGTCACCTCGCAGATGCCGGCGTGGCGGGGGTTCGCGAAGCAGCAGGGTGCCTGCAGGGTGATCGGGGTCTGGGTCGCCGGGTCATCGCCGGCGCCCGCTGCCGCGGCGCCGGTCAGGGCGAGCACGGCGAACGTGATGATGCCGGAATGTCTGATCGTCATGGGAGCCTCCCCAGGTGGTGTTTGGACCACGAGTGTACGCGTTCTGCCGTTGATTGTCGATTATGATGTGGGCGGACCGATCGCGTGCGCATCCTGGAAAACCGCCACCGCCTCGACCTCCGCGGGCTGTCATGGTGGGAGCGCGCCCTGCTCCGGACCCTGCAGTTCTCGGCGGCGACGTGGCACCAGGCGAGGCGCGACCGGATCCTGATCCGGGCCTCGGGGCTGGCCTACTCGTCGCTGCTGGCGGCGGTCCCCCTGGTGGCGGTCGGCTTCGCTCTGCTCTCGGCCGTCGGCGCCTTCGATGATGTGAAGCTGAAGGTGCAGAAGCTGCTGTTCTCCCTGTTCCTGCCCGCGAGCCACGACGAGATCGCCTTCTATCTCGACCAGTTCGCCGGCGGGGCCGGCAAGCTGGGCCTGGTCGGCTTCCTCTTCCTCGTCCTCACCGCCGTCCTGCTCTTCGACGGCATCGAGGCGAGCTTCAACCAGGTCTGGCATGTCCGCGACAGGCGCCGTCTGGTCTTCAAGCTCAGCACCTACACGTCGGTGCTGATCTTCGGCACCTTGCTGATCGGCGCCAGCCTCACGATCTCGGCCCGCATCAAGACCGCACTCTTCCGCGGTCTGCTCGTCGACGTCGGCACGATCGAGCGAATCGGCAGCTGGCTCTTTCCCTTCGTCCTCACCTGCCTCGCCTTCTGGCTGATGTACGTCGTGATCCCGTACACTCGCGTCCGCCGCACGAGCGGGCTGGCCGGCGCTCTGTTCGCGGGCGTGCTCTTCGAGCTCGCCAAGAACCTCTTCGCGAGCCTCGTCGGCCGGTCGGTGCGCTACTCGGCGCTCTACGGCTCCCTGGCGTTGGTCCCGATCTTCCTCATCTGGCTGTACGTCACCTGGATCATCGTCCTGATCGGGCTCGAGGTCGCTTTCGTCCACCAGCACTTCGCGGCCCTGGTCCGGAGCGGCGCCCGCGGCGAGCGCGACCTGGAGATGCGGCCCGTCGTCGGCCTCCAGCTCTTTCTGCAGCTCGCCCACCGCTTCGACTCGAGCAGAGACCCGCCGACGATCGACGAGCTGTCGAGCCGCTTCCTGGTGGCGACGGGGGTCGTCGAGAGCCACCTCCGATGCCTGGTCGACGCCGGGCTCGCGCGGTGGGTTGAGTCCGGCGCGGGCGAGACGGGTGTGATGCCTGCTCGGCCGCTCGACTCGCTCCGGGTCCGCGAGGTCATCGAGGTGTTCCTGCCCCCCGACGACGAGGAGTTCCGGCAGCGGCCCATCGAGCTCGTCACGCTCTCTGTCCTCGAGGAGGTGCGGAAGGCGGGCTTTGCCGCGGTCGGCGAGACGACGGTGCGCGACCTGCTGCTGCGGCTCGGCGAGCCCGCGGCCTCCGGCGGGACGCCCTCCGTCCCGAGGTAGGATGAGGCGCGTGCGGGCGGTCGCCGATGCCGGAGGCCGGCCCGCCGCTGAAGGCGAGGCATGGAGTACCAACGCGACTTCTCGGAGCTGCACCCGGGGACGATGTTCGACGAGCAGGGCCGGCTGCAGAAGGCACGCAAGACGGAGGCCGGCTGCTCGACCGGCATCCTGACCCACCACTACGCCGGGCTCTTCGGCGAGGTGGTGGGCGTCGACATCGACGAGGGGGCGGTGGTCTGGGCGAGGTCCAACCGCACGGCTCCCAACCTCGAGTACCGGGTCGGCGACTCGCTGGAGCTGCCGTTTCCCGACGCGGGCTTCGATTTCGCCACCTG
>JALOKS010000195.1 GCA_025456385.1 Thermoanaerobaculales bacterium
GGCTGCAGGGCCACGGCTCGTTCAGCCACATCCGGGTGGTCGCGAGGCGTTCCTCCGTGTTCACGAAGTCGCAGAGGATCGCATCCGGAACCTCGGTCGCACGGACGATCCAGTGGTGGCGCGGAGCCGTGGCCCCGGTCGCGGCGACCGGAGCACCCGCCCTGCGGCCGACGAGCAGCAGGGCCCCCGCTGCTGCGACGGCCACGGTGAGGAGGACGACTGAGGCTCGTTTCATGGACGTCAGGCCGGTGGTCCGTCGGACCATCCAGGTCCGCGGAGTATAGCGTGGCCTCGGAGCGGCGCCCAGGCCCGCCACGCGCAACGGGCGAGCGCTTCGGCGCAGCCGGCGGGCGGGTCTCGACACCCTCAGGACACGACTCGACACCTCAACAGGAAGTTTTTCATTTCGTGAGGCATATTCCTCTGATGTGAGCGCCGGTCGGGGGGACTCGACAGTCGTCAGTCACCACTGTCGCGCCGGCGGCAGCTGCAGCACGAAGGCCGCCCCGGGCCCGTCCTCCGGCGCCACGACCAGCTCGCCGCCCTGCGCGCGGGCGAGCCCGCGGGCGAGGGCGAGGCCGAGCCCGAGACCGGGCATGCGGGGCGCGTCGGCACGGCGCGTGAACGGACGGAAGAGGTCGCGGTGGCGGCCGCGGGGCACACCGGGTCCGTTGTCCCGGACCTCGACCGCGAGCCGGTCCCCGGACCGCCTCACCGAAACCCGGACCCGGCGCTCGGCGACCGAGCGGGTGTGCTTTTCGGCGTTGTCGAGCAGGTTGTCGAGGATCTGGTGGAGGGCGTCGGCGTCGAAGCTCGCGGTCGGCAGGCCGGGCTCGAGCGCGAGCTCGAGAACGACCCCGGCGTCCTCGAGGCGGGGCCGGGCGCGCTCGACGAGGCGGGCGACGGCCTCGCCGAGCTCGCCGGGGACGGGGTTCGCGAGCTGCGCCCCGCGCTCGAGCCGCGACAGGTCGAGCATGTTGGCGACCACTCGGCCGAGCCGCGCCGCCTCGGAGCTGACGATCGCCGCGTAGTGTGCGCGCTGCCCGGGGTCGCCGAGGCCCTCGGCGAGCATCTCGGCGTGCAGCTGCAGCCCTGCAATCGGCGTGCGGAGCTCGTGCGCGGCAGCGGCGGCGAAGTGGGCGCGCTGGCGGGCGAGGCGATCGGTCTGGAGGAGGATCCAGAGCACCGCCGTCGCCGCGAGCAGGATGGCTGCGGCGGTGAGCGCGAAGTCGAAGCGGAAGTCGCGAACGGTGGCGACCGCAGCGGCGCGGGAGGGGGCCAGCGCCCGCTCGAGGTCGGCCTCGAGGATCCACCCGGTGTCGGTCACGAGGGCGGCGGCGGTGAGCGAAGGCGGCCCGGGTGAGAAGCGCGGGGCGAGAGAGCTCATGCCGACCCGCTCCTGGACGACGGGGGACGAGACCGCGAAGCCCTGGAGGACGATTCCGGCGGGGGTGTACACCTCGCGCAGGGCGGCGAGGGTCGGGCCGCTGCCGAGCACCATGGTCTTCCAGACCAGGGGCCGGACGCGGATGGCGACCTGGCCGAGGCCGCCGGCGGCGCCGGCGCCACCGGCGGACGCCGTCGCGGGACGGCCCGTGATGGTCGCGTAGACGGTGTCGGCGCGGCGGATCTGCTGCCACTCCCTTTCGGTCAGCGTCAGCACCTGCTCGTCGTCCGCCGTCCCGCCCGCGAAGTCCGCCTCGAGCATGACCGCGTTCTGGAGCTCCGCGAGGAGCGAGCAGAAGGCCGCGAAGTCGGCGTCGCTCGACAGCTCGGGGAACCGCTCGCTGACGGTCGGCAGCGTGACCAGGCCGGTCTCGTCGATCTGGAAGTGTGCCCAGATCAGCGCGTCGCTCGTTCCCGCGGCGAGGGGCGACGGGGTCACGGCGAGGCCCTGGGCGGCGCCCCGCGGGTCGCGGTACAGGGTCTGGTAGTGGAAGAAGGGCCGGCTGGACTCCTGGCGGCGGAGGTCGTCGAGGCGGGTGCCGAGGAGGGCGGCCTCGTGCTCGAGGTCCTGGCGGAAAGCGAGCTCCGCAGCGGCCGTGACCGACGCCGCGCGCCGCCGGGCATCCGCGGAGCCGGTGAGGTACCAGGCGGTGGTCGGCAGCAGCACCGCGACCCCGATCAGGGCCGCGGCCAGGGTGACGCGGCGGGGAGGCCTCACCCGTCCCCCGCGTCGCCCCAGGCGTAGCCCGCGCCGGTGACGGTGCGCACGATGCGCGGCTCGGCGGGGTCGCGCTCGATCTTCTGGCGCAGGTTGGCGATCGTCATGTCGACGGTCCGCGTCTGCAGCTCCGCCGAGGAGCCCCAGATCCGCTCCAGGAGCTCGGCCCTCGTCACCGCGCGGGCGCGGTGGCGGTGGAGCCAGCGCAGGATGCCGGCCTCGCGCGGCGTGAGCGCGACCTCCTGTGAGCCGCGGCGCGCGGTCAGGCGCCCGAGGTCGAGGGTGCAGCCGTCGACCTCGATCAGCTCGGGCTCGGTGGGTGAGGCTCCGGCGCGGCGGCCGAAGGCCTCGACGCGCGCGAGCAGCTCGCGGACCGAGAACGGCTTGGTCAGGTAGTCGTCGGCGCCGGCCCGCAGCCCCGCCACCTTGTCGTCCTCGGAGCTGCGGGCGGTGAGCATCAGCACCGGCAGCGTCGGTCGTGCCCGGCGCAGGCGGCGGCAGACCTCGACGCCGTCGATGTCCGGCAGCATCAGGTCGAGGACCACGAGGTCGAAGGTCTCGCGGGTGCCGAGCTCGACTGCCGGCTGGCCCAGCTCCGAGACCACGACCTCGTGGCCGGCGGCCAGGAGCAGGTCCCGGAGGCCCTCGCGGAGGGTCGGCTCGTCCTCGACGATGAGGATGCGCACGCCTCAGGATAGCCCGGCTGCCGGCCGCCGGGAGGTCAGGATTCTGTAAAAGGAGCGGTGTCGCGCGCGGCCTCGGGCACGGGCGCGGGCCGGAGGCGAGTTGTGGCGCGGCCGAGGTTCCGCGATAATGCCTCCCGCCGCGGGTCAGCCCGCGAAGGAGCCTGATTGGACGACGTTCGCAGCTTCTGCATCATCGCGCACATCGACCACGGCAAGTCGACTCTTGCCGACCGCCTCATCCAGCACTGCGGCGGCGTGGAGGAGCGCGACTTCCGCGACCAGATCCTCGACTCGATGGACATCGAGCGCGAGCGCGGGATCACCATCAAATCGAACACCATCACCCTCAACTACGGCGCCCGCGACGGCCGCAGCTACCGGCTCAACCTCATCGACACCCCCGGCCACGTCGACTTCTCGCACGAGGTGCGGCGCTCGCTGATGTCCTGCGAGGGAGCCCTGCTCCTGATCGACGCCGCGCAGGGCGTCGAG
This sequence comes from Thermoanaerobaculales bacterium, assembly GCA_025456385.1. Taxonomy (GTDB): domain Bacteria; phylum Acidobacteriota; class Thermoanaerobaculia; order Thermoanaerobaculales; family Sulfomarinibacteraceae; genus Sulfomarinibacter. The sequence continues at coordinate 3,343 of JALOKS010000195.1, forward strand.
GCGCAGACGGTCGCCAACCTCTACCTCGCGCTCGAGCACGACCTCGAGATCGTGCCGGTGATCAACAAGATCGACCTGCCCGCCGCCGACGTCGAGCGGGTCAAGGAGGAGATCGAGGAGGATCTCGGCCTCGACTCGGACGGCGCGGTGCTGTGCTCGGCCAAGACCGGGCAGGGCATCGTCGACGTCCTGGAGGCGATCGTCGGCCGGCTGCCCCCGCCGACGGGCGACCCGGAGGCGGCGCTGCAGGCGCTCATCTTCGACGCGCAGTACGACCCCTACCGGGGTGCGGTCCTGCTGGTCCGGGTGATGGAGGGGACCATCCGGCCGGGGCAGGAGGCCCTGCTGATGCACAGCGCCCGTCGCTACCGCGTCGAGGAGGTCGGGCTGCTGCAGCTGAAGAAGGTCAAGACCGGCGAGCTCGGCGCGGGGATGGTCGGCTACGTGATCGCCGGCGTCAAGGCGGTGTCGGACATCGCCGTCGGCGACACGATCACCGACGCCAACGAGCCCGCTGCGGCGCCGCTGCCCGGCTACAAGGAGGCCAAGCCGGTCGTCTTCTCGTCGATGTACCCCATGTCGACCGACGAGTACGAGGACCTCACGAAGGCGCTCGAGAAGCTCAAGCTCAACGACGCCGCGTTGACCTACGAGAAGGACTCGTCGGCCGCCCTCGGCTTCGGCTTCCGCTGCGGCTTCCTCGGCCTGCTGCACCTCGAGGTCGTGCAGGAGCGCCTGCGCCGCGAGCACGACCTGTCGCTGATCCTGTCCGCGCCCTCGGTGCGCTACCGGGTGACGATGACCGACGGCCGCGTGCTGGCGGTCGACAACCCGAGCCTCTATCCGGACCGCGGCTCGATCGAAGGCGTCGAGGAGCCCTTCATCAAGGCTGCGGTGATGATGCCGGAGCGCTACCTCGGCCCGGTGATGGAGCTGTGCCGCGAGCGCAGAGGCGAGAACACGACCTTTCACTACCTGGCCGTGGGCCGCGTCGAGCTGACCTCCGAGATGCCGCTCGCGGATGTGCTGTTCGACTTCTACGATCGTCTGAAGTCCGTGACCCAGGGCTACGGCTCCTTCGACTACGAGATGCTCGACCTGCGGCCCACCGACCTCGCCAAGGTCGACATCCTGGTCAACGGTGAGCCGGTGGACGCGCTGTCGCAGCTCGTGCACCGCGACAAGGCCCGCGCCCGGGCCCTCCACTACTGCGAGCGGCTGGCCGAGACCATCCCGCGCCAGCAGTTCAAGATCGCGATCCAGGGGGCGATCGGCGGCGAGATCATCGCCCGCACCACCATCAACCCTTTCCGCAAGGACGTCACCGCCAAGTGCTACGGCGGCGACATCACCCGCAAGCGCAAGCTGCTCGAGAAGCAGAAGAAGGGCAAGGCGCGGATGAAGATGGTGGGTTCGGTCGAGATCCCCCAGTCGGCCTTCGTCGCGGTGCTGAAGACGGACAAGGATTGATTTCGGATTTCGGATTTCGGATTTCGGATTTTTCCCCTTCTCAGCCCGGCCCGAGAGCTGTCTCTGAGAGGGTGCTAACTGCCGCGTCACCGTCGCCTCCGTCGGTGGCTCTTGAGCTCGCTGAAGCTCCCCCCAGTGATGCACTTATCCGGGGGGTCGGGCGGAAATCCGAAATCCAAAATCCGAAATCCGAAATCGATGACGGCACATGAACGGCTCAGGCTCCCCACTCGCCGGCCTCTACGTCCACATTCCCTTCTGCGCCTCGGTCTGCCCGTACTGCGACTTCGCGGTGACGATCGCGGGCGAGGAGCGGCGCGAGGCGTACGTCGAGGGCGTGATCCGGGAGGCGGCCCTGCACGCCGGGCTCGGCCTCGAGTTCGACACGGTCTACCTCGGCGGCGGCACGCCGTCGTCGCTGCGGGCGGCGCAGCTGCGGCGCGTGCTGGACGGTCTCGGCGGTCAGCTGCGGCTCGCGCGCGGGTGCAGACTCCACCTCGAGGCCAACCCCGAAGATGTGTGCGAGGCGAGCGTCGAGTCCTGGCGCGAGCTCGGCGTCGCCTTCGTGAGCCTCGGCGCCCAGGCCCTCGACGATGCGTCCCTCTGCTCGTGGCTGCGGGCTTCGGCACCGTCTCGATCGACCTCATCTTCGCGCGGCCCGGGCAGACGGCTGCGTCCTGGTCTGCGGAGCTGGAGCAGGCCGCAGGGCTCGGGGTGCGGCACCTCAGCTGCTACCAGCTCACCTTCCACGACGAGACGGTGCTCGGGCGGCGGCTGCGGCGCGGCGAGGTGGCAGCGCCCGCAGAGGACCTGCAGGCCGAGCTCTTCTTCGCGACCCACGAGATGCTGGCGGCGGCCGGCCTCCCGGCCTACGAGGTCTCGAACTTCGCCGGCGGACCTGAGCACCGCTCCCGGCACAACCTGAAGTACTGGCGGCACCTGCCCTACCTGGGTCTGGGGCCGTCCGCCCACTCCTTCGTCGGCGGCCGCCGCTGGTGGAATCGCCGCAAGCTGCGCCTGTGGCAGGCCGCCGTCGACGGCGGCCTCCCCCCCGTGGAGGCGTGGGAGGAGCTCGACCGGAACGGGCTGCTGCTCGAGATGCTGATGCTCGGCCTGCGCACCACCGACGGCGTCGATCTCGAGGAGCTGCGGTCGCGCGGCGGCGTCGACCTCGTGGCCGACAACCGAGAGGTCATCGAGCGGTGGTGCGCCTCGGGCCACCTTCGGGTCGAGGGCGGCCGGCTTCGCCCGACGCTGCGCGGCCTCGCGGTCGCCGACGCCCTCGCCGCCTCCTTCGAGCTGGGCGCCGGTTCGCAGCCGATCAAGCGGTCGCCGTAGAATGCACGCGGCATGAGCACCTCAGCGGCCCCCGGGTCGGCCCTGCCGCGGTTCGAGCCCTTCGCGGGCGGCGGCCTCAGGGGTGAGGCTGCGCCCGGCCTCGGCGCGGCGGAGGCGGCCCGCCTCGCTGACCCCGCGTCGTCGGTGGCGACCATCCACTGGGGCCGCAACTACCTCTACGCCGCCGAGCTGCGGACGGCCTCGGGAACGCTCCCGGTGGTGGTCAAGCAGTTCAGCAACCAGGGCCTGCGGCGGCGCCTCGATCGGCGCCTGCGCGGCAGCAAGGCCGAGCGCAGCTGGCGGGTCGCGGGGGAGCTCCTGCGCGCCGGGCTCGCGACCCCCGAGCCGCTGATGTGGATCGAGTCCGACCCCGCGGACGGCCCGTCGTTCTTCGTCGCCCGCCGCCTCGAGGCTGCGGTCGAGGTGCGTCACTTCTTCCGCCGCCTCAACGGCGAGGCGGACGCCGGGCCCTTCCCGGAGGTCGACGACGGGAGCTTTCTCGCCCGCCTGGGGGCCCTCGCGCGCCGCCTGCACGACGCGGGCATCGTCTACCGCGACCTGTCGATGGGCAACATTCTCGCGGTCGAGGCGGCCGGCGGCGATCCGGATCTCTTTCTCGTCGACTTCAACCGCGCCCGCACGGGCCGGCGGCCCGGCGCCCTTACCCGGACCCGCGACCTCTGCCGGCTGCCGGTGCTCGCTGCCGCCCACCGGGCGGCCTACCTCGGCGGGTACTGGGGCGAGGTCCCTCCGCGCTGGTCCTTCCGCTGGTGGTTCTTCGGCCTTTCGGTGAGCGGCTACATTCTCAAGCACCGGATGAAGAAGGGTCTGGCCGGTGGTCTCCGGCTGCGCCGGCGGCACTCGCGCCGCGGCACCGTCCATCCTCACATCCCGCCCGCCGCCGCAGGCGCGGCGGCGCGCGACAAGGCGGTGTGGGACCACCTCTCGGACCAGCCCCACCAGCACGCAGGGAAGCTGGAGAAGGTGGCGATCCGCCTCCGCGACGCCCCTTCCCACCTTCGCGATGCCTTCTGTTTCACGACGTCGCTGGCGCCCGTCTGGCGCCGCTATCGGGAGCTGAGGGAGGCCCGCTACCGGGGTCCGACTGAGTTCACGGGCATCGGCCTCGCGCTGCGCCCGTGGCCCGCGGACCCCGAGGCGCAGCTGCGGGAGATCGCGGAGCTGGGGGCCGGGCCGTTGCTGCTGCGGCTCCACCCCTGGGAGGATCGGCACGACGACGAGGAGCGGTTGGCCGCGGCCCTCGCCGCCGCCGGCCACGAGCTCTCATTCGTCATTCCCCAGAACCGCGACCTCGTGCGCGACCGCGGGCGGTGGCGCGCGGCGGTCGCCGAGCTCGCCGATCGCTTCAGCATCTACGGACCTCGATTCCAGGTCGGCCAGGCGGTCAACCGCAGCAAGTGGGGGATCTGGAGCTTCGACGAGTACCTCGATCTCTACCTCGAGGCGGCCGAGATTCTGCGCCGACGGCCCGGGGTCGAGGTGATGGGGCCGGCGGTGATCGACTTCGAGTTCCAGTCGCTCATAGCGCTCGTCAACCGCCGTCGGCCAGCGCTCCGCTTCGATGTCGTCTCGAGCCTGCTCTACGTCGACCGCCGCGGCGCCCCCGAGAACCGGCAGCTCGGCCTCGACACTGCAGACAAGGTGACCCTGCTGCGGGCGATCGCCGACACCGGCCGCTGCTCCGCCGGACGCTGCTGGGTCACCGAGGTCAACTGGCCGCTGTGGGAGGGTCCCCACTCCCCGGCCGGCAAGTCGGTGTCGGTGGGGGAGGAGGAGCAGGCCGACTACCTGGTCCGCTACTACCTTTTGGCTCTGGGTACGGGCCTCGTCGAGCGGGTCTTCTGGTGGCGCCTGATCGCCCGCGGTTACGGTCTGGTCGCCCCCGAGACCGACGGCAGCCTGCGCCGGCGCCCGGCCTGGCACGCGATGCGGACCCTGATCGCCGAGCTCGACGGTGCGACCTTCCACGGCCCGTTGGCGGCGCCGGCCGGTGCCTGGCTCTACCGCTTCACCTCGCGGAGCGACGCCGAGGTCGTCGTCGGCTGGAGCGTGGGAGGCGGTGTGCGCGCCACGCTGCCGCGTCCCGCACTGAGGGCCCTCAGCCGCGACGGCAGAGCGCTGCCGCCGCCCCCGGCCTCCGCGGTCACGCTCGACCCTTCGCCGACCTACTTCTTTCTCGTCGCCGACTGAACCCGAAAAACCAGATCTCAAAACTCAAAACTCATAAC
>JALOKS010000019.1 GCA_025456385.1 Thermoanaerobaculales bacterium
GAATCTGACCCGGGCGCGGGTCCCCGCCGGCACGGCCGGCTTGTACCAGCGCGACTCGATCAGTGCGAGCATGCGCTCGACGTAGTAGGTGAACTGGAAGTCGGAGGGGATGCCGGGGGCGGCGCCGCCGCCCGCTCCGCCGACCGACAGCCCACCGCCGCCACCGGTACCGCCGCCGCCGGCACCACCGCCGCCAGGCGCGAGGTCATCGGCGGGCGGCGGGCTCGGCTCCGGCTCCGCCTCGGCCGTGGGCGCCGCCATCGCCCCGGCGCTCGACGGCGCCGTCCGGCGGGGGGCCGCCGCAGCGGTGGCCGCCCGGCTGGGCTTCGGCACCGCGGTCGCGGGCGGCGCGGTCGGGCGCGGCGCGGGCGTCGAGCGTCGCGGCGCCGGCCCCGAGGCCGACGCGCCGCCGGCAGGCGCCTGCGGACGCACGATCTTGACCGCCACCACCGGCAGCTGCACCGGCCGCGCCGGCGCCCGCCGCCCGACCAGGTAGCCGGCCGCCGCCGCCCCGGCGTGCAGCAGCACCGCGACTGCCACCCACGGCAGCAGCCGCGGCCGCGCGCGCTCGCGATCGACGAGGATCTGGGAGACCGGGTCCATCATCGGGCCTAGGCGCTCTCCGGCTGAGTCACCATTCCGACCTGCTCGACGCCGACCTGGTCGAGAACCGCGAGCACCTGGATGACGAAGCCGTACGGCAGGCTCTCGTCCGCCTTGAGGAAGACCGGGCGCGGGCTTCCCGCGAGCTCGGCGCCCAGCCGGTCGGGGAGGAGCTTGAGGTGCACCGGCTCGTCGCCGAGCAGGATGATCCGATCCGAGGTCAGGGTCAGGATGATGGGCTCGTCGCTCTTCGCGCTCAAGGCCGGCGCGTCCTGCTTCGGCAGGTTGACCTTGAGGCCCTGCACCAGCATCGGCGCGGTGATGATGAAGATGATGAGCAGGACCAGCATCACGTCCACGAGGGGCGTGACGTTGATTTCAGCGAGGTCGCCGAGATCGTCCGAGACTTTGCCTGCCATCGCTTACTCAAACCCAATTTTGAATTCTGAATTTTGAATTTTGAATTTCCACCGCCGAATCACGCCTGCCGTCGCGTGGGCGGGTGGCAATTCCGAATTCCGAATTCCGAATTCCGAATCCATCATGTGAAGTTGCGATCCACGAGGTTGACGAACTCGAGCTCGAAGTCCTCCATCCGGCGCCGCAGAACCCGCACCTTGGCGAGGAGGTGGTTGTAGGCCACCACCGCCGGGATCGCGGCCAGCAGACCCGCGGCCGTGTTGACGAGGGCCTCGGCGATGCCTGGCGCCACGGTCACGATCGAGGTCGACCCCGTGGCGCCGATGGCGTGGAAGGTGTTCATGATTCCCCACACGGTGCCGAAGAGCCCGATGAACGGCGTCGCGCTCGCCGTCGTGGCCAGCATCGGCAGCGCCCGCTGCAGTCGCTCGACCTCGGCGCCGAGGGCGCGTTGGAGCGCCCGCTGCACGCCGTTGATGCTCTTGAGCTTCAGCGTCGCGCCGGCCTCGCCCTCCCGTCGCTGGCTCCGGATCTGGGCCTCCAGCTCCGTGTAGCCGGCCTGGAACATCCCCGCCAGCGGCGACGCCCGGTGCTTGGAGGCGGTGGCCGCCGCCTCGTTCAGCCGCGAGGCCTCGCGGAAGACGCGGATGAAGCGGTCCGAGGCCCGGCCCGCCGCGCCGAGCTCCCGCCACTTGGCGAGAATCACCGACCACGAGGCGAGCGAGAAGACCACCAGGATGGCGAGCACGATCTTCGCCACCCAGCCCGTCTGCAGAAAGAACCTCAGGATCTCCACGGCGGGCATTGTATGCGATTCGCCGCCGCCGCCGCTCCGCCTCCCGGCCCGCCCGTGACCCCGGCCACCACCCCGAATTGACACCCGAAAGCCCCTGCGCTATAACGCTCGAACCTGGTGTGCCCAGGTAGCTCAGACGGTAGAGCAGCGGACTGAAAATCCGCGTGTCCGTGGTTCGATTCCGCGCCTGGGCACCATCACCTCTCCCATCAGCCCCCGCCTCCGAGGCGGGGGTTTTCAGTCCGCTGCTCTCCAGGGGCGTGTGAGGGCCTTTCTCCATGCCCGTTCCCGACGGCAGCCGTTCTGCCTTGGCACGTTCCACCCGCCCGGCACGCGAGACGCGCGCCCCACCGACCGACGCTCCTCCCCGCCCGCTGCCGGTGGCGGGCGGACACGGGAGCTGATGGCTGCCCCGGCCGCTGCCGACGGTCGCTGTCGCTGGAACGGCATCCGGGCACGGAGACGGGCACGGAAACGGAAACGGATGCCGGCACCGCTACAATGAGGCTGTCTGAGCCCACAGGCGGCAGACCCCCGGAGAACCCCATGAGCGACCGCAAGTACCGCCACCGCGGGTATCAGGACGACGATCGGGAGCGGGAGCGCCAGCGGCAGGAGCACGAGCGCCCGAAGACCGACGGCGTCACGCGCTACGACGGCGCGCCGCGGGGGCGGGGCGTCGGCGCGCCCACCGCCGTCGCCTTCAGGTGCGCGCGCTGCGGCCACGAGCTCGGCGACGGCGCGGTCGCCAAGGCGAGCACCTGCCCGTCCTGCGGCTCGGCCCTCCACGCCTGCGCCAACTGCAGCTTCTTCGACACCGGCTCGCGCTTCGAGTGCAAGAAGCCGATCGCGAAGCGGATCGAGAGCAAGACCGCGGCCAACGACTGCTCCTTCTTCAAGCCGAAGACGGTGCGCGACCTCCGGGCGGCCCAGCCCGAGAAGGCGGTCGACGCGCGCTCGGCCTTCGACGCACTGTTCAAGAAGTAATTTCGGCGCCGTGCGCCGAAATTACAAAGGCTCGAGGTCAGACTGACGGCCGTCAGTCTGACTTCGAGCCGGCGGTAATCGTCTCCAGCCCGTGGGCGTTGGGACCGGTCTCCTCGCGCCGCAACCAGATGGCGAAGGCGAGGGCCAGGAAGCCGAGAACCGAGAAGATCCACATCCCGGGCGCGTAGCCCATCGGGTTCGCCGAGCTCGCCGCGAAGACGTCGTTGGTACGTCCGATGGCCCAGTTCATGCCGGCGACGCCGATCTGCTGGATCAGCGTCATCACCGCGTAGGCGGTGCCGAGCCGGCGCTCCTCGACGATGTAGGCCACTGACGGCCACATCACCGCCGGGATCAGGGAGAAGGCCACGCCCATCATCACGATCGGCACCCACAACGGCGCCACGTGGTAGGCCATCATCAGGTACACCGGCATGAGCAGGAACGAGCCCGCCGCCATGAACAGGGCGCGTTTGCCGACCTTGTCGACCAGCAGGCCGAAGAGCGGGGTGGCGAACATGGCCGCGAAAGGCAGCACGCTGTTGAACTGACCGGCCGCCTGCCGGCTCAGCTCCCAGGACTCCATGAAGAACTTGATGGCGAAGGAGCGGAACGGGAAGATCGCCGAGTAGAAGGTCACGCACAGGGCCACCACGAGCCAGAACGAGCGGCTGAAGACGAAGAGGTCGGAGAGCACGAGCTTGTCCACCGCCCCCGCCTTGCCGAGACCGTAGCGCTGCGCGGCGATCCTCTCGAGCACCGCATAGGCCGCCGCCGCGATGACGCACAGCAGCCCGATCGCGGCCGCCACGACCAGGGGACCCCGCCACCCCGTGTAGGCGAACTCGGCCCACGTCGGCGACCAGTCCGCCGACACCGAGCCGAGCCGCGCGATCGTCAGGTTGATGCCGAAGGCGAAGCTGAGCTCGCGCCCCTTGAACCACTTGGCGAGCGCGGTGGTGATGGCGACGATCAGCGGCTCCGAGCCGATCCCGAGCAGGAAGCGCGCGGCGAGCATCAGGCTGAGGTCCGAGGTCGCGGCGTTGACCAGCGCAGCGACCGTGCAGATGGCCGCGAAGAGGAGCGTCGACCGCGCGGTGCCGAACTTGTCGATGATGACGCCGCCGATCAGGAGCACGATCACGGCCGCGATGCTGTACACGGAGTAGAGCTGGCCGATGTTCTCGTCGGAGAAGCCGAGGTCCGACTTCAAGAGATCGGCGATCGGAGCGATCGAATCGTAGACGTAGTAGTTCGAGAACATCGCCAGGCTGATGATGATCAGCACCAGCCACCGGTAGGCGGGCGAGGGCTGCGGCTGGGCGGTCTCGACGCTCGGCTTCGTCTCGCTCATCGATGGGTCCTCCGGGGCGGCGGCGCCCGCGCATTGTAGCCCGCCGGCGCGGCGGCGCCACCCGGCCACGGCCGCGCGGGAAGACTGTATCTCCGAATGGTGTTATACTCGCTCGAGATCCGTGGCGCCTCGGCGACCGCGGTCGCCGGAGGATCACGGAAGTTGCTGACCCGCCGCCATTTCCTAAGAAATGCCAGTCTGACCGCCGCGAGCTCCCTCGGCCTCACCGGGTACGGCTTCGCCGCGGCTCTCGAGCTGCCGGGGCTGCGCCGGCGCAGCCTCCACCTGCCGGCCCTGCCCGCCGCCTGGGACGGCCTGCGCATCCTCCAGATCTCCGACGTGCACGCGGGTCCCTACATGGGGGTCGAGCGCATGGCGCGCCTGCGCGACCACGCTCTCGGCCTGAACCCCGACCTCATCGTCTTCACCGGCGACCAGATGGACCGGCGCGACTCCGACGCCGAGCTCTTCGCCGCCGGCTTCACCGGCATCGATGCACCGCTCGGCGTGTGGGGCGTTCTCGGCAACCACGACCACTTCATCGACCCGGCGCGCTCCGAGTGGGCGCTGCGCGCGGCCGGGATCGAGCCGCTGGTCAACCGCGGCGTCACCTTCGAACGCGACGGCGCGAGCCTCGCCCTCGTCGGCGTCGACGACCTCGGCGCGACCCGCGCCCGCGGGCCCGATTTCGCGGTCCTCGGCTCGTTCCCGACCTCGTTCCGGATCTGCCTCTGCCACCAACCCCAGGGCTGGCACCAGGCGGCCGCCGCCGGCGCCCACCTGACGCTGGCCGGCCACACCCACGGCGGGCAGATCGCACTCACCGGTCGAACCCTCAACCCGGCCCGCCTGAGCACGCGCTACATCGCCGGCCCCTACCGCCGGGACGAGGCCTTCCTCTACGTGTCGCGCGGCGTCGGCGTCGGCGCGGTGCCGGTCCGCGTCGGAGCGCCGCCGGAGATCGACCTCCTCACGCTCCGCAGCGCGACCGCCAGTTTGAGGGCCGTCGCATAAGACGTTCAAACGTTAGAACGTTACACGTTCGAACGTTCCGCCCGCCCACCCGAGTTGCATTCGAGCAGCGCGCAGGGTACTCAAGGATCGGTGGCCCCGTTGAGCCCGCGCATCGCAATGAGCCGGTGCCTCCAGGTCTCAACGTTCTAACGTTCAACGTTCGAACGTTCGAACGATGTGCGTCGGCTACATCGGATAGATGCCGTCGTCCCGGGTCGGCGCGCCGCCCCCGAAGCCGCCCCCCTCCTCCCCCATCTCCTCCTCGATGGCGTCGCCCATCTCCTCCTCGACCTTCTCCGGGTCCTCGCCGGCCTCGAGGCGGCGGATCATCTCCTCCATTGCCGGCGTCACGGGCTCGCCGGCGATCTCGGTCATGCGCCGCACCGCCGCCGCCATCGCCCGCGGGTCGCCCTCGTCCATGCCCTCGAGCTCGGCCGCGAGGCGCATCATCTCGCGCTCCATCCGCGGGTCGTCGGCGGCGCCGTCACCCACAGCGCCGGCTGATGACTCGGCGCTCTTCCGGCTGCCGGCCGCGACCCCGAAGCGCGAGGGCACCCGCTTGAGGTTCCGGGCCCGGCATTTCGGGCAGGTCGGCACCTTGGTCGGCGCCACCGAGAAGGAGTGGAAGCTGTAGATCCGGTTGCAGGCCGCGCAGAAGAACTCGTAGATCGGCATCACGCCCCTCCGTGGGCCGCGCCGCCGTCCCAGCGGCGGACTCGGTAGGCCTCGAGGCCGCTCTCCGTGAGGGCTCCCGGCCCGACCCGGAGCGCGATCTGGAGCGCCTCATCCTCGAAGCGCCGCGCGAGCTGGTGCGGCATCGCGACGGCACGCTGCACCAGCGCCGCCTCGGCCAGCGGCACCCGCAGGATCGCGACGTCCGGCGCCTGCAGGATGGCGGTCCGGATCGCCTGCCGGAGTTTGTCGACGCCCTCGCCGGTCACCGCCGAGACCACAGCCCCCGTCCCGTTTCCGATCCCCGTCCGCGGCGGCGCGGCCACCAGGTCGATCTTGTTGAGCACCACCATGGTCCGCTCCCGCTCCACGCCGAGCCCGGCGAGCACCTCGTCGCCGACCCGCAGCTGCTCCTCCCAGGTCGGGTGGGCGCAATCGACGACGTGCAGCACCAGGTCCGCCCGCGCCGTCTCCTCGAGGGTCGAGCGGAACGGCGCCACGAGGTCGTGCGGCAGCTTGCGGATGAAGCCAACGGTGTCGGTGATGACGGCCGTCAGGTCCTCGCCGAGGCCAACCCTCCGCGCGCGCGGGTCGAGGGTCGCGAACAGCCGGTCCTCGACCCGCACGTCGGCGCCGGTCAGGCGCCGGAAGAGCGACGACTTGCCGGCGTTGGTGTAGCCGACCAGCGCGACCGTCGGCAGGTCGGCGCGCCGCTCCCGGCGCAGGCGCCGGTCGCGCTCGATGACCTCGAGCTTGGTCTTGAGCTGCGCCATCCGCCGGTTGATGAGCCGGCGGTCGATCTCGAGCTGGGTCTCGCCGACGCCCCGGGTGCCGATGCCGCCGGCCTGGCGCGACAGGTGCCGCCAGCGCCGGGTCAGGCGGGGCAGGAGGTAGCTGAGCTGCGCCAGCTCGACCTGGGTCTGCGCCTCGCGGCTGCGGGCGTGCTGCGCGAAGATGTCGAGGATGACGGCCGAGCGGTCGAGCACCTTGACCGCGCGCGGCAGCTCGCGCTCGAGGTTGCGCACCTGGGAGGCCGTCAGGTCCTCGTCGAAGACCACCGAGTCGACCGCCAGCTCGCCGCAGCGCGCGGCGAGCTCGTTGAGGAAGCCGCTGCCGATCAGGGTCGCGGGGTCCGGCTTCGGTCGCTCCTGGGAGGCCCTCCCCACGACGAGGCCGCCCGCCGTGTCGACCAGGCGCCCGAGCTCGTCGAGGTGCTCCTCGACGACGGCGCGGGACAGGCCGCCGACGATCAGGGCGACCAGGAAGGTCCGCTCGCGCCGCTCCGGATCGGGCTCGTGCACCGGGACCGGGACCATCACTCAGCCGCGGCCCTCCGGCGCGAGCCGCAGCAGCACTCGCTCGCAGGCGGCGAGGGTCTCGTCGACATCCTTCGCGCCGTGCGAGCTGGAGACGAAGACGGCCCGGCCCGGCTCGGGGGGAAAGAGGACGCCCTCGGCGCGGAGGGAGGCCGCGAGCCGACGGTAGGCGTAGCCGTCGGTCGCCTCGAAGCTCGCCCGGTCGACCACCTGGTGGTCGCTGAAGTAGAGCGCGAGGACCGAGCCCACCCGGTTGACCGCGAGCGGCCGCCCGCTGCGGCCGGCGAGCCCGAGGAGGCCCGCGGCGAGCTGCTCGGCCCGCTCCTCGAGGCGCTCGTACACGGAATCGTTCTTGAGGATCGAGAGGATCGAGTCGGCCGCCGCCAGGGATACCGGGTGCGGGGTCGCGACGAATCCCGAGTTCGGCTGCTCGGCCTCCGCCTGGCGGAAGGCGACGGCGCCGATCGGAAAGCCGCCGCCGAGGGCCGCGCCGTAGACCGCGACGTCGGGCGTGATCCCGGCGAGGCCGGAGAAGCCGCCGCGGTGCACCCGGAAGCCGGCCACCCGCTCGTCCATGATCAACAGCACGCCGGCCTCGCGGCAGGCCGCGGCGATCTCCGCGAGGGCCCCCGCGGGCGGCGGGACGACGCCGTAGCGTCCGAGCAGGGGGTCGACGATCAGACCGGCGAGCTTGGCGGAGCCGCTGGTCACCGCAGCGGTGATCTTGGGCACGTCCCAGGCGCGGACCTCGCGGATCGGGTTCGAGGGCTCGATCGCGAGCTCGGCCGGCGCGCCGACGCGGAGCGGCGCGCCGCCGTCGAGGACCAGGAAGCGGCGGTGGCCCGTGGTCTCGCGCGCCCAGTGGAGGACGCTGCGGAAGGCCTCGTCCTGGCTGCGGCAGAACCAGAAGCTGCCCGCCCAGGGCAGGAACTGGGCGAGGTTGCCGGCCAGCTCCACCTCGTGCGGCACGTGGAAGCCCTCGGGCACGCCGCCCTGGAGGACCTTGCGCACGGCGTCCAGCACGAACTGGTTGGCGAAGCCCACGATCGAGGCGCCGCCGGCACCGAGGTAGTCGATGAAGCCGGCGTTGTCGACGTCGTAGACCCGCGGGCCCTCGGCCTTCTGCGCGATCAGCAGGCGCTCGGGGGAGGCGCGGAACACCGGCACCGCACCGGCCTTCTCCAGCAGCTCGTCAAGGCGCTTCCCCATCGCGTTCAGGAGTCCCCGCCGTCGCTTTCGCCGTCACCCCAGAAAAAGAAGCCCCGGCAGCGCTTGGAGCAGAAGGTGCGGCCGTAGGCGTGGAGCGCGCAGTACTGACAGAAGAGGGCGTGGCAGACGAAGCACTCCTGCAGCTCGGTCTCCGGCACCTGGAGGCCGCACAGCGAGCACGTGACCATCTCATCCTGTGGCTCTGCCGGCACGCCGAACAGTATAGCGCGATCGGGGTCCGAAGGAGGGCCCGGGCGGTGTGGACTCGCACCCTGTCACCCGGTATAGTGCTGGGCCGGGCGGTGTAGCTCAGAGGTAGAGCAGGGGTCTCATAAGCCCTGTGTCGGTGGTTCAATTCCACCCACCGCCACCACGTCAGGCCCGTTCGCCCGCAACGGGACCACGGGCCTGACGTGGTGACGAGGAGCCATGAACCCGGCCGCGTTCGTCGAGCACTTCCGAGCGAGCTTCCCGGGCCTCCTGGGTCAGCGGGTGCTGGTGGCGTTGTCCGGGGGGCCGGACTCGGTCGCCCTGCTCCATCTCCTGCGCGAGCCCGTGCTCGGCCTCCGGCTCGAGGCGGCCCACGTCCACCACGGCGCCCGCGGCCCCGAGGCCGACGAGGACGCCGCGTTCTGTGCGCGGCTGTGCCGCGGCCTGGACGTCCCCTGCCACCTCGCCAGGCTCCCCGCCTCCCTCTCTCTCGCGCCCGGCCGGGAGGCCGCCTGGCGGGAGGCCCGCTACCGTCTGCTGCGCGAGCTGGCGCGCGAGCGCGGGCTTGCCGCGGTAGCCACCGCCCACCACCGCGACGACGTGGCCGAAGGGGTCGTGGTGCAGCTGCTGCGGGGCGGCGGGCCCCGGGCGCTGGCCGGCATCGCCGCCGCCACCGCCGAGGGCGTGATCCGGCCGCTGCTGCCGTGGCCCCGGGCCGCGATCGAGGGCTGGCTCCTCGCCGGCGGCATCGCCTGGCGCGAGGACAGCTCCAACCGTGACCCCAGCCACCTCCGCAACCTGGTCCGCCACCGCCTCCTGCCGCAGCTCGAAGGGGCGAGCCCCGGCCTCCGCGGCCATCTCGTGCAGCTCGCCGCGGCGCTCGCCCGCGACGAGCGCTGGTGCGCCGACGAGCTCGCGGCCCGCGGTCTCTGGATCGACCCCTGGGAGCCGGAGGGCGGGGTCGCGGCGGCGGCCGTCTCCGGCCTCGAGCCGCCGCTGCGGCAGCGCTGGCTGCACGCCCAGGCGGCGCGGGTCGGCATCCGGCGCGTGAGCCGCCGCCAGAGCGAGCTCTTCGAGGCCCTCCTCAGCGGCGGCGAGCCCCGCGCGGTCGCCCTCGGCGGCCGCTGGCGGCTGCGGCTCGCGCGCGCCGCCCTGTGGTTGGAGCCGCCGCGGCCGCCCGCCGCCCTCGAAGCCGCGCTCGAGGAGGGCCGCTGCCTCGATCTCGGTCTTCCGGGCTGGCAGATCCGCCTCGCCGGCGCCGGCGACCCTCCGCCCGAGCTGCGCTACTCCTGGCGGGCGCCGGAGGGCGCGAGGCTGCAGGTGCGCGGGGCGCTCCCCGGCGACCGCGTCCCGGCCCGCGGCGGCTGGCGGCCGGCGCGCGCGATGCTCGCCTCCGCCCTCCCGCGGCACCTTCGCAACGCGTGGCCCGTATGCTGCGAAAATGATAGAATTCTGTGGATTCCAGGGGTCTGGCGGAGCCCGGACAACACAGCCCGGACACGCCATGTGGTGGAGGTGACGCGCCGTGAACGACCCTCGTGTGCTGTATAGCGCCGACGAGATCCGGAGCCGGGTGGCCGAGGTCGCGGGCGCCATCGCCAACGACTACCGCGACCGGCAGCTGGTGCTGGTCGGAATGCTCAAGGGCTCGGCATTCTTCCTCGCCGACCTCGCGCGCTTCATCCCGCGCCCCGTCGACTACGAGTTCGTGAGCGTCACCTCGTCGATCGGCGCCCACGGCGAGGTGGTGAGCCTGACCTTCGCCACCCAGGTCGACGTCTCCGACCGCCACGTGCTCATCCTCAAGGACGTCTTCCACTCCGGGATCACCGAGAACTACCTCATCACCCACCTCAGCCAGCAGAACCCGGCCTCGATCGAGGTCGTCGCGCTGGTCGACAAGCCGCAGCTGCGCAGCGTCAACCTGAGCGCCAAGTACTCGGTCTTCAACGACACGCCGGACGGCTTCCTGGTCGGCTACGGGCTCGGGCCGGGGCACGGCGAGCACACGAACCGACCCGACCTCTGCATCGTCGATGGGAGCTGAGACGGCTGCGGCGGGGAACATCCGCGGCGCCGAGCGGGGTTGTCCTCTGCGCCCCGCGAGCAAGCGGGCGCCGGAGGGCACGAAAGAGTGAATCAGACAGTTCGCACCGTGCTGATGTGGATCGTGATCCTGATCGGGGTCCTGCTGATCCTGCAGGTGCTCCGCGGGTACTCGACCACGAGCCGCGAGATCGCCTTTTCGGAGTTCCTCGACCGGGTCGCGGACCGCCAGGTCGCCCGCGTCCTCATCAAGGGCGAGGAGATCTTCATCCGCTCGACCGGCGCCGACGACGAGTCGGCGACCGCGCCGCGCTACGACCTCCACACCTACAATCCCGGCTACGACGACCTCATCAAGGACCTCCGCGCGGCGGAGGCGGAGATCAAGGTCGAGAAGCCGTCCGACGGGCGCATGCTGACGGCCCTGCTGTCGTGGGCGCCGCTCCTCATCCTGGTCGGCCTCTGGTTCGTCTTCTTCCGCCAGATGCAGGCCGGCGGCACCAAGGCCATGTCCTTCGGCAAGTCGAAGGCGCGGCTCCTGAACCCCGACCAGAAGAAGGTCACCTTCGCCGACGTCGCCGGGGTCAACGAGGCCAAGGAGGAGCTCGAGGAGATCATCGAGTTTCTCAAGGATCCCAAGAAGTTCCAGCGCCTCGGCGGCAAGATCCCCAAGGGCGTGCTGCTGATGGGCTCGCCCGGCACCGGCAAGACCCTGCTCGCCAAGGCCGTCGCCGGCGAGGCCGGGGTGCCGTTCTTCTCGATCTCCGGCTCCGACTTCGTGGAGATGTTCGTGGGCGTCGGCGCCTCGCGGGTCCGCGACCTCTTCGAGCAGGGCAAGAAGAACGCCCCCTGCATCATCTTCATCGACGAGATCGACGCGGTCGGCCGCCATCGCGGCGCCGGTCTCGGCGGCGGCCACGACGAGCGCGAGCAGACCCTCAACCAGCTGCTGGTCGAGATGGACGGCTTCGAGTCCAACGACGGCGTGATCCTGATCTCCGCCACCAACCGGCCCGACGTGCTCGACCCGGCGCTGCTGCGGCCCGGCCGCTTCGACCGCCGGATCGTAGTCAACCCGCCGGACGTCAAGGGCCGCGAGGGCATCTTCAAGGTCCACACGGCGCAGATCCCGCTCGCCTCCGACGTCGACACGGCGCTGATCGCGCGCTCGACCCCCGGCTTCTCGGGCGCCGACATCGCGAGCCTCGTCAACGAGGCGGCGCTGCGGGCCGCCCGCTACAACAAGATGAAGGTCGACATGGCGGACTTCGAGTTCGCCAAGGACAAGGTGATGATGGGCTCCGAGCGCCGCTCCCTGGTCATGTCGGAGGAGGAGAAGCGCCTCACCGCCTACCACGAGGCCGGGCACGCGCTCGTCGCGGTGCTGGTCCCGGAGGCGGACCCGCTGCACAAGGTCACCATCATCCCGCGCGGCATGGCCCTCGGCCTCACCCAGCAGCTGCCCCTCGAGGACCGCTACACCTACCCGCGCTCCTACCTCGAGGCCAACCTCAGGGTGCTGATGGGCGGCCGGCTGGCCGAGGAGATCGTGTTCGGCCCCGAGCGCATGACGACCGGGGCGGGCAACGACCTCGAGCGGGCCACCGAGCTCGCGCGCAAGATGGTCTGCGAGTGGGGTATGAGCGACCTCATGGGGCCGCTGACCTTCGGCAAGCGCGAGGAGTCGATCTTCCTCGGCAAGGAGTTCGCGCGCCACCAGGACTACTCCGAGGCCACGGCGGTGCGGATCGACGACGAGATCCGCAAGTTCATCAACGCCGCCTACGAGGGCGCCCGTCAGCTCATCGCCGCCAACCGCCGCGCCCTCGAGGCGATCGCGGGCGCGCTGCTCGAGCACGAGGTGCTGGACGGCTCCCGGATCTACGACCTGATCGCCCAGCACTCCGACGTCGACGTCGAGAGCATCAGGAACCAGAAGGCCCACATCGAAAGGAAGGTGGCGGAATCGGCGTGAGGGACGGCTCAGCGGGTCGCGCGCAGCGTCTCGACAGCCTCTGGCCGCGGCAGCGGCCGGTCGTCATGGGCATTCTCAACTGCACGCCCGACTCCTTCTCCGACGGCGGCCGCCACCTCGACCCCGACGCCGCCGTACGCCACGGTGACCGCATGCTCGCAGACGGCGCGCTCATCGTCGACGTCGGCGGCGAGTCGACCCGGCCGGGCGCCGCCCCGGTGGAGGCGGCCGAGGAGTGCCGCCGGGTCCTCCCGGTCCTCAGCGAGCTGCGCGCCCGCCGACCCGAGGCGGTGCTGTCGGTGGACACCTCCAAGCCCGAGGTCGCCGCGGCGGCGCTCGCGGCCGGCGCCGACATCGTCAACGACGTGACGGCCGGCTCGGCGCCGGGCATGCTCGAGCTGGTGGCCGACCACGGCGCGGCCGCGGTCCTCATGCACATGCGCGGGAGCCCGCGCACCATGCAGGAGAACGTCAGCTACCGGCACGTGGTCGCCGAGGTCCACGCCAAGCTCCTCGAACGCGCCGAAGCCGCCGCCGCGGCCGGCCTGCCGCCGCACCGGATCTGGCTCGACCCCGGCGTCGGCTTCGGCAAGGACGACGCCGGCAACCTCGCCCTGCTCGCGGCGCTGCCCGAGCTCGCCGCCCACGGCCACCCGGTAGTGGCGGGCCCGTCGAACAAGGCCTTCATCGGCCGCCTCACCGGCGCGCCGCTTGCCGAGCGGCTCCCCGGCACCCTCGGAGCGCTGATCCCGGTCATCGGCCTCGCCCGTGCGGTGGTGCGGGTCCACGATCCGGCCGCGGCACTCCAGTTCCTCGAGATCGCCTCCCGGCTCGCCGAGGTCCCGGCATGAACTGGCTCCTCGGCGTGCTGCGCGACCTCACCCACCTCCAGGTGTCGATCTCCGACCTCGCCGACATCATCGTCGTCGCGGTGCTGATCTACGCGCTCCTGGTGCTCCTCAAGGGCACCCGCGCCATGCAGATGCTGTGGGGCATCCTGATCATCCTCGGCCTCTACCTCGCGGCGGCCGCCCTCGAGCTCATCACCCTGTCGACCATCCTCTCGAAGCTGCTGGCCTTCCTGCCCGTCGCGATCATCGTGCTCTTCCAGCAGGAGATCCGCCGCATGCTCGCAGCCTTCGGCTCGACCGCCTTCCTGCGCTGGGGGCGCGGCCCCGGCGAGGGATCGGTGATGCTCAACGAGCTCTCGCTCGCGGTGCAGGCTCTGGCCTCGCGCCGGATCGGCGCCCTGATCGCCATCGAGCGCCGCGACTCCCTGGCCGCCTGGGCGGACACCGGGATCCCGCTCGAGGCGCGGTTCTCATACGACCTGCTGCTCAACATCTTCATCCCCGGCACCCCGCTGCACGACGGCGCGATGATCATCCGCGGCGATCAGATCGTCGCCGCGTCGTGCTTCCTGCCCCTGACCACGAGCCACGAGCTCTCCACCGAGCTCGGCACGCGGCACCGCGCCGCGATCGGGCTCTCCGAGGAGACGGACGGGCTGGTGGTGGTGGTCTCGGAGGAGACCGGGACCATCTCGCTCGCCGTCGAGGGTCAGCTGCTGCGGCCGCTCGACGAGTCGACCCTCCGCAACGCCCTCGCCGAGCACCTCTACCAGATGCGCGCCTTCGAAGAGGTGAGCGCATGATCCTGCGCCCCCGGCACCCCCTGCAGTTCCTGGTCGCCCTGGTCAGCGCCTGCCTGCTGTGGTGGGTCCTCGCCGGCCAACGCAGCGAGAACATCTCGGTGCGCGGCGTCAAGGCGCGGCTGACCCTCGTCAACATCCCGCGCGACCTCATCCTGATCTCGAGCGTGCCCGACCTCATCTCGCTGCAGCTGCGAGGCCCCCTCAACCGGGCTCTCGCCTCGGCCAACCCTCCCGAGGTCCTGCTCGACCTCGCCGACGCTCGCCCCGGCCTCAACTCCTTCCCCATCAACGAGCGCGACATCACGCTGCCGGCCGATGTCGAGGTGGTCAGCATCGACCCGCCGACGATCACCCTCGAGCTCGAGCGGCAGGAGACCCGGGTCCTGCCGGTGCGGCCCGCCATCGAGGGCGTGCCGGCGCCTGGCTTCGAGGTCCGCGGAGTCCGCGTCGTGCCCTCTCAGTACACCGTGCAGGGCCCCGAGAGCCAGCTGCTCGCCCTCGAGTGGATCGGCACCGGGCCGATCTCGATCGAAGGCGCCGCCGGGCCGGTGGAGACGGTGGTGCAGCCGGTGCTTCCGGACCCGCAGGTCCGCGCCCTCGGGCTGTCCTCGGTCCAGGTCATCGTCGACATCGCCCCCGAGACCGGCGCCGGCGAGGGCCCCGCAGACCGCTCTTGACTGCGCGCGGCGCCGCGTGGGATCCTCAGCGGATGCAAGGGCTTGGGCGGCGCCACCGCTCCGGCCGGCGAGGCTGACGCAGAAGCATGGACACCCTTTTCGGAACCGACGGCATCCGCGGCCGCGCCTTCGAGGCGCCGCTCGACGAGGCGACCGTGCGGCGCCTCGGAGCGGCGCTCGCCGCCGACCTCGGCGGCGGGGCGCCCCGGGTCCTGCTCGCCGGTGACACCCGCGCCTCGACCGCCGCTCTCGCCACCTGGCTGGGCTCCTCGCTGCGCGCCGCCGGCTGCGAGGTGGTGTGGGGCGGGGTGCTGCCGACGCCGGCGGTCTCGCGCCTGCTCGCCGAGCTCGGCGGCTTCGCGGCCGGGGTCGTGGTCTCCGCCTCGCACAACCCGGCCGAGGACAACGGCATCAAGGTTCTCGGTCCGACCGGCGAGAAGCTCGCCGACGAGCGCGAGCGCCACCTCGAGCGCCTGCTGCCCTCGGCGCCCGCCCGCCACGGGCCGGGCCTCCCCGCGGTCGACGGCGCGCTCGCCCGCCGCTACCTCGAGCTGCTGATCGCCGGCCACCGCTCCGGGCGGCCGCTCGCCGGCCTCCACGTCGTCGTCGATGCCGCCCACGGCGCGGCCTCCGGGCTCGCCGAGGAGCTCCTCGACCACCTCGGCGCCCGGGTCTCCGCGATCGCCTCGACCCCGGACGGCCGCAACATCAACCGCGACTGCGGCGCGACCGCGCCCGCGCGGCTCGCGGCGGCGGTGCTCGAGCTCGGGGCCGACGGCGGCCTCGCCCTCGACGGCGACGCCGACCGCGCGCTGATCGTCGACGAGCGCGGGCGGGTCCTCGACGGCGACGACATCCTCCTCGCCTGGGCCTCGGAGCTCCACGGCGAGGGCCTTCTTCCCGGCGGACGCGTGGTGGCGACGGTGATGAGCAACTTCGGCCTCGAGCGGGCGCTCGCCGCGCGCGGCCTGACGACGGTCCGCTGCCCGGTGGGCGACCGCTCGGTGTGGCTCGCCATGGTCGCGAACGGCGCCGCCCTCGGCGGCGAGCAGTCGGGCCACGTCATCTGCTCCCACCACGGCGTGTCCGGCGACGGCCTCGTGACCGGCAGCCAGCTGCTCGCGATCGCCGCGCGGCGCGGCCTCCCGCTGTCCGCGCTCTCCGACCTCCGGCGCCTGCCGCAGGTCCTGCTCAACGTGCCGGTCGCCCGCAAGCTCCCCTTCGAGAGCCTGCCGCGGGTCGTCGGCGAGCTCGCCCACACCAGGAGCCGCCTCGCGGCGAGCGGCCGCGTCCTCCTGCGCTACTCCGGCACCGAGCCCCTGGCGGCGGCCGAGATCGAAGCGCTCGCCAACGGGCTCGCCGACGCGATCCGGAACGAGCTGGGATAGCCCGCTAGCTGCGCCTCAGCTCCGTCAGGGTGCCAGGCTTTAGGAACTTGGGAAGTTGTTCAGAACGATCAAACCCGCTTAAATGTTGCTGCAACTTCCCAAGTTCCTAAAGCCTGGCACCCCCGGAGCGCGACGCGACGTCGATGATGGCAGCGGCGACCCGCTCCGGCGCCTCGAGCGGAAGCAGGTGGCCGCAGCCCGGGACGACCTCGAGGCGGGCGCCCGGGATGCCGGCCGCGGCCTCCTCGGAGTAGGCGCCGAAGCCCGGCATGTCGTGCTCGCCGACCAGGACCGCGGCCGGCACCGCGATCTCGGCCAGGCGCTGCGGCGCCGTCCACGCGCGCTCCACCCGGTCGCGGGCGGCGGCGAGGTACTCGGCGCCCGGGAAGTCGCGGGTGATGGCAAGGGCCTGCGCGCGGACCTCCGGCCTCCGGAAGGAGGAGGCGAGGAGCGGGCTCGCCG
>JALOKS010000196.1 GCA_025456385.1 Thermoanaerobaculales bacterium
CGGGGTCTGGCTGGACGGGCGCGAGGTGCGCGGCTGGCACCCCGTGGTCGAGCTGCGCGGCAGCCTCGGACGGCTGCTGCAGCGGATCGAGGCGGTGGGAAACGACCGCCGCTGGTTCCAGAGCGGCCGCGGCTTCGTCGGCGCGCCCTCGCTGCTGATCCGGCGGCAGAGGGTGGTGGGATAGGGACGATTTCGAATTTCGGATTTCGGATTTCGGATTTGCCGCCCACTCACCCGTTTCCTTCGCCTGCGGCGGATATCGCCACGGCACGCCATTGCGGGCCGGTCGGGCGCGAGGCGCCGTGCTAAGGTGCGGCGTTCCCGGGCTAGGATGACGGAAGCGGGAGGCTATGATGGAGGTCGGGATCCTGGGCCTGGCGGCGAGCGGCAAGTCGACCCTGTTCAAGCTGCTCACGGGCCAGCAGGCGGCGCCGACCGGTGGCCGGCGCCTCGACGCCCTGAGCGCGCTCTTCAAGCCCGAGAAGACGACGCCCGCCACTGTGCGCTACGTGGACGCGCCCGGCATCCCGGAGGAGCACCGCCGCGAGGCGGCCTTCAACCTCCCCGAGCTGCGCGCTGCGGACGTCCTGCTGATCGTGCTGCGGGCCTTCGCCGACGACGCGGTCGCACACCCGATGGGCGCGGTCGACCCGCTCCGCGACCTCGGCTTCGTCGAGGAGGAGTTCATCCTCCAGGACCAGCTGGTGATCGAGCGCCGCCTCGAGCGCCTCGCCCGCGACCTCGCCAAGCGCAAGAGCCCGGAGCTCCTGCGCGAGCAGGAGCTGCTCGGGCGCTGCCTCGCGGTGTGCGAGCGGCCGGCGCCGCTGCGCGGCGAGACGCTCAGCGCGGACGAGCTCAAGGTCCTGCGCGGCTTCACCTTCCTCTCACTCAAGCCGATGCTCGTGGTGCTCAACGTCGGCGAGCGGGAGCTCGCCGGCGACGCCTTCGCCGATCCCGGTTGGGCGGTCTGGCGCGCGCGGCCGGGCATGGCCTTCACCCAGGTCTGCGCCACCCTCGAGGGCGAGCTCGCCGAGCTCGCGGGCGACGACGCGGCGGCCTTCATGGCCGACCTCGAGCTCAGCGAGAGCGCCCTCGCCCGCGTCATCCGCGAGTCCTACCGGCTGCTCGGCCTGATCTCGTTCTTCACTGTCGGCGAGGACGAGTGCCGCGCCTGGTCGATCCGCGCGGGCACGCCGGCCGTCGAGGCGGGCGGCGTCATCCACTCCGACATCGGGCGCGGCTTCATCCGCGCCGAGGTCGTGCCCTGTGACGAGCTGCTCGCGGCCGGCTCGCTGGCCGCCTGCCGCCAGCGTGGCACCCTGCGCCTCGAGGGCAAGACCTACCCCGTCCAGGACGGCGAGGTGGTCCACTTCCGCTTCAACGTCTAGACGAAAGCCTCTGCGGCCCGGAAGACCCCGGGGAACAGCGGCAGCAGCCGGGCCTCGCCCGAGGTGCTGGTGACCGGCGCGCCGTACGGGGCCTCGCCCGCCGGCGGCGGCTCGCTCCCGTCCTCCGGGCTCGTCGGCGCGCGGGTCGGCACGCGGCGGACGGCGGGGGTCGGCGGCGGAGCCTGGGCCGGCGCCGGGGCCGGGCTCGGCGCGACCGCGGGAGCCGGCACGCCCGCCGCCGGGGTCGCGCCGGCCGCGGGCGCGACCGGCTCCGGCGCCGCGGTCGCCGCCGGCACGGGTCCCTCCTCGGCGATGCGGCGGAGGGTCTCGTTGACCGCCTCGGGCTGCAGGTAGCCCAGCGGGAGGGAGCTCTTGAAGGAGCTGCCGTCGACGGTCGCGAGCTGCGCGCCGAGCGCCAGCTCCGACGACAGCACCTCGGGGTTGACCCGGGGATCGGCGAGCTCGGGGGCGTGCGTGAAGGCCTTCTCGTAGTAGCGCAGGGCGTCGGCGCTGTCGCCGAGCTGCTCCTCGAGCAGGCCGAGATAGAAGTTGGCCCAGCCGTGGCCGGGTCGCTTCTTGAGGCAGCGGCGGTAGGCCTCGCCCGCGTCCGCCAGCTCGCCGCGGCTGTGCTCGGCGAGGCCGATCAGGAACCACGCCTCGTAGAGCTCCTTGTCCGCGTCGAGCGCCCGCCGGTAGGTCTTGACGGCGTCGGTGGTGAAGCCGCGCGCGAACAGCATCGTGCCGAGGTCGACGAGGCCCTCGGGCGCGAGCTCGCCGGCCTCCGCCCGCTGCCAGTAGTCGCGGATGGCCTCGTCGCCGGGATCACCGGCCACCAGCCAGCGCGCGAAGCTCGGCTCCACGGCCGGCGCCGTCACCGCCAGGCCGAGAAGGACGGCGACCAGCGCCGCACCCAGCAC
The DNA here is from genome assembly GCA_025456385.1 of Thermoanaerobaculales bacterium. Taxonomy (GTDB): domain Bacteria; phylum Acidobacteriota; class Thermoanaerobaculia; order Thermoanaerobaculales; family Sulfomarinibacteraceae; genus Sulfomarinibacter. The sequence goes on from JALOKS010000196.1 coordinate 2,306, forward strand.
GCCCATGCCTGCCCGCATCGACACCCCCGTCTGCTCAGCTCCGCTTCTTCTTGCGCGCCACGACCCTGACCTTACCATCCTCGACCTGGACCTCGAAGCGAACCGGCTGGCCGAGGCGGCCCTCGATCCGCTGCCGCTGCTGCTCGATCTGCTCGTCGAAGACCGCGCGGTCGACCCCGACCTCGAGGCCCTGCCCCGCCTTGGCGGCGCAGTAGCGGTCGTAGAGCGAGGGCGCGGCCTCCTGGTTTACGGCCGCCGCAGCCGCCGCGTTGGCCGCCTCGGGCGCGCGCAGGGCGGGGTTGGTGTGGCCGCTCGCGGTGCGGCCCTCCTCGCGCGCCCGCAGCATGCGCTCCCAGTTGATGGCGTAGGTCTGGAAGCGGTGCTGCAGCTGCTCGATCCGGAACTGCTCGGCGCGGCGGTTGACGGTCTGCTCGGAGAGCATGCGGATGCGGCGGGCGATGCGCTCGCGCTCGATCTGCGGCACCACCTTCTCGGAGCCCGCGAAGAAGCGATCCCACTTGCGGATGTGCTCCTCGAGCGCCCGCTCGAGCATCGCGATCTGATCCCTCAGCTCCACCGGCGGCCCTCCCCCGCCCGGCGCCGCCGGCCGGCGGCGGGCGCTGAGCTAGAATGCCCGCCGTGAAGGCTGGCCTGCGGCAGATTCCGGCGATCCATCGCCTGCTCGACCTCCCCGTCCTCCGTGACGCCGTCGCCCACTACGGCCGCGCGCCCGTGATGGAGGCCTGCCGCGGCGCGGTCGCCCGCCTCCGCGAGCGGGCCGCCGCCGGCGAGCTGCCGGGGGACGCCGTCGAGCGCGCCGCCGGCGAGCTCCCGGCGGTCATCCTCGAGGCGCTCCGACACTCCGGCGAGCCCGCCTACCGGGCGGTGGTCAACGCCACCGGGGTGCTGCTGCACACCAACCTCGGCCGGGCGCCGCTGCGACGGGACCTCCCGTCATCCCTGCGATCATACCTCGCCCTCGAGTACGACGTCGCGGCCGGCCGCCGCGGGCAGCGACTCGCGCCCCTCGCCGGGCGCATCGCCAGGGTCTGCGGCGCCGAGTCGGCGGTGATGGTCAACAACAACGCCGCGGCGCTCTTCCTCATCCTCGCCGCGCACGCGGGCGGGCGCGAGGTCATCGTCTCGCGCGGCCAGCTGATCGAGATCGGCGGCTCCTTCCGCCTCCCCGACGTGATGGCCGCCGCGGGCGCCACCCTGCGCGAGGTCGGCTGCACCAACCGCTGCCACCTCGAGGACTACGCGCAGGCCGTCGGGGAGCGGACGGCGGCGATCCTGGTCGCCCACCACTCCAACTTCCGGATCGTCGGCTTCACCGCCGAGCCCGCGCTCGCCGAGCTCGCCGAGCTCGCCCACGCGCGCGGCCTGCCGCTCGTCGTCGACCAGGGCTCGGGCGCGCTGCACGACCTGCGGCGCTGGGGCCTGCCGCCCGAGCCCACCGTCGGCGAGCTGCTGGCGGCGGGCGCCGACGTCGTCTGCTTCTCCGGCGACAAGCTGCTCGGCGGCCCGCAGGCGGGGCTCGTCGTCGGCGGCGCCGAGTGGCTCAGGCCGCTCGCCCGCCACCCCCTCTACCGCGCCCTGCGCCCGGACAAGACGGCCCTGGTGCTGATGGACCAGGTGCTCGCCTGCCACCTGAGCGGCCACCTCGAGGAGATTCCGCTCTACGCCATGATGGCGCTGCCGGTCGAGGCTCTGGCGCGGCGTGCGCGGCGTCTCGCGCGCCGGCTGCGGGCGGCCGGAGTGCCCGCACGCGCCCGTTCCACCCGTGCCGCCCTCGGCGGCGGCACGACGCCGGACGAGACCATGCCGAGCTTCGGCCTCGCCGTCCCCGGCGGTCAGGCCCTCGCCGACGCCCTCCGCGCCGCCGCCCCGCCGGTGGTGGCGCGGATCGAGGACGACGAGGTGGTGCTCGACCTGCGCACCGTCTTCGCCGAGCAGGACCCCGGCCTGGCCGCCGCTCTCGCCGCCGCCTACAGCGGCATCCAGGCGAACCAGGCCGGCGGCGCGTAGACCCAGACGATCGCCGCCGCAGCGAGAAAGGTCCCGAAGGGCAGCTCGGTCTTGCCGGTGCCGCGCCCGGCGAGGATGAGGCCGAGGCCGACCAGCGCCCCCACCGTCGCCGCCACCACCAGCACGCCGACGACGCCGCGCAGGCCGACCACCGCGCCGATCGCCGCCAGGTACTTGACGTCGCCCCAGCCCATGCCCTCGATGCCCCGCCACAGCTTGTAGATGACGATCACGAGCATCGGCAGCAGGGCGCCGACCGCCGCCCCGAGCAGGGAGTCGAGCCACCAGGTCAGGCCGCCGAACGCGGAGCACACGAGCCCGAAGGCGATCGTCGGGTAGGTCAGGACGTCGGGCAGGATCTGGAAGTCGTAGTCGATGAGGCCGAGCGCGAGCGACACCCAGGCGAAGACCAGCGCCTCCACCCCGGCCAGGCTGAGGCCCCAGCGCAGCAGCGCGACGACCGCCAGCGCGCCCCCCGCCGCCTCGACCAGGGGGTAGCGCGGGGAGATCGGCGCCCGGCAGCTGCGGCAGCGGCCGCCCAGGACGAGCCAGGAAACGAGCGGCAGGTTGTCGTACCAGCGGATCGGCACGGCGCAGGCGGGGCAGGAGGAGGGCGGCGTCCGCAGCACCGACACCTCGCGCGGCAGCCGGTAGACGACGACGTTGAGGAAGCTCCCCCAGGCCGCGCCGAAGGCGAAAGCGAAGGCGATCACGAGCGGTTCGTGCGACCAATCCATCGGTAGAGCTCCTCCTCCCGGCGCACCATGAGATCGCGGTCGAAGGCCTCGAGCCCGGCCGGCGCCGCGGCCGCCATCCGCGCCCGCAGCCCGGGATCGGCGAGCAGCCGCGCCACGGCTGCGGCGAGCGCGGCCACGTCGCCGGCCGGCGCGAGGAAGCCGCTGACGCCGTCGCGCACCGCCTCGGGCGTGCCGTCGACCGCGGTCGCCACCACCGGCACCCCGGCGGCGAGCGACTCCACCACCGAGCACGGCAGGCCCTCGTGGCGCGAGGTCAGCACCGACACGGCGGTCGCCGCGAGCAGACCGGGGACGTCGTCCCACCAGCCGCCGAAGTGCAGGCGCTCGCCGAGGCCCAGCTCCCGGGCGAGCTCCTCGGCGGCTGGCCGCAGCGGGCCGTCGCCGACCATCACGAAGCGCGCCTCGGCAAAGCGCGGGGCGAGCGCCGCCGCCACCCGCACGAAGTCGAGCGGCGCCTTCTGCGGCTTGAAGTTACCGACCTGGGTGACGATTGGCGCCGAGTCCGCGATGCCGAGGCGCCGCCGCACCGCCGCGCCGTCGGCGGCGGTGCGGAAGCGGCCGAGGTCGATGCCGGCGCGGATCACCGACGAGCGCCCGGCCTCCCACAGCCC
>JALOKS010000197.1 GCA_025456385.1 Thermoanaerobaculales bacterium
GGGCACGATCGTGTGGCTCGAGGAGCCGGAGTACCTGCCGGGGGATCCGGACGGTGCGGCGGGGACGCCGAAGATCGACACCGAGAACCCGGACCCGGCCCTGCGCACCCGCCCCATCCTCAGCATGGTCATCATGGAAGGCTTCGTGTACGACGGCGACGGGACCTGGCACGAGGGCACGATCTACGACGCGAACAACGGCAAGACCTACCGCTGCAAGATGCGGCTCGAGGGCCGCGACACGCTCAAGGTCCGCGGCTTCATCGGGTTCTCCATGATCGGCCGCACCGAGGTCTGGACGCGGGTGGCGAAGGAGGGCTGAAGACGAGCGGCTGCGGGCGCCGTGGCGGCGTCCGCCCGAGCGCGGGCACGGGGAGGAAGGCGATCGTGGGAGGGGTTCCACTGCGGCGCATCCTGCTCGCCGACGACGAGCCGGACATCTTGGAGATCGCGCGCATCGCGCTGTCGACCCTGGGCGGCTACGAGGTTGCGGTCTGCGACTCCGGCCTCGGCTTCCTGGGCCGGCTGCCGGAGTTCAAACCCGACCTGGCCCTGGTCGACGTGCTGATGCCCGATCTCGGCGGCGTCGAGCTCGTGCAGAGGATGCGGACGCTGCCCGGCGGTGACGAGGTGCCGGTGGTCTTCCTGACCGGCCTGGTCCTCGATGCCGAGCTCCGCACGCTGCGCGAGGCCGGTGCGATCGACATCATCACCAAGCCTTTCGACCCGATGACCCTCGCCGCTCGCATCGCCGGAATCTGGGACGAGCGTCATGGGTGCTGAGGGCACACCCCCGACTCCGGCCCTCCGGCTCGCTGCGGAGCTCGAGCGGCTGCGCGCGAGCTTCCTCGAGCGCTTTCCGGAGCGTCACCGGGCTCTCCGCGAGGAGTGGCGGGTGCTTGCCGGGGGTGAGTGGAGCGCCGACGGGGCGCGAGCCCTCCACCGCTCGGTCCACGGCCTGGTCGGCACCGCCGGCAGCATGGGGCTGTCCTCGACCGCGGCGGCGGCTCGGCCTGCTCGAGCACCAGCGTGCCCCGGGCTCAGGCGACCGCGCCGCGGTCGAGGAGCTGCTCGCCCTGCTGACCGCCGCGGTCGCCGAGGACGCCCTCCGGGACTTCGGGCCGCCGGAGGGCTTCGAGCCCCACCTCGTGCTGCCCCACTTCGAGCCGCGGAACCTGATCGTGGTGGTGGAGACCGCGGAGCCCTTCGCGCGCGAGCTCCAGCTGCGCCTGAGCCATTTCGGCTTCGAGCTGCAGATGTTCGAACGCGCCGCGGGCGCACAGGGCGCGCCGGCCGCCGCCGCAGCCGTCCGGGCGGCCTGCGGCGCGGACGTGCCGGTGGTCTTCGTCTCCTCGCGGGCCGACATCGAGGCGCGGCTCGAGGCCGTGCGCGCGGGCTGCAACGGCTACTTCGTCAAGCCGGTGAACTTCTCCGAGGTGGTCACCACCCTCGACCGGCTGACCCGCAGCGAGCCGGAGCCCTACCGGATCCTGATCGTCGACGACGAGGCCGAGGCGGCCGCCTACCACGCGGCGAGCCTCGAGGCCGCGGGGCTCCAGACCGCCATCGTGACCGACCCCCTGCAGGTCACCTCGCAGCTGGTCGAGTTCCGCCCCGACGTGATTCTCATGGACGTCTACATGCCGCGCTGCAGCGGCGCCGAGCTTGCCGCGGTGATCCGCCAGGAGGAGGCCTTCGTCGGAGTGCCGATCGTCTTCCTCTCCCGGGAAACCGACCGCATGAAGCAGATCGCAGCGCTGGGAGAGGGAGGGGACGACTTCTTCTCCAAGCCCGTGCCGCCCGCCGAGCTGGTGGCCGCCGTCGCCGCCCGGGCTCTGCGTGGCCGCACGCTGCGCCAGCTGATGGAGCGCGACGGCCTGACCGGCCTCTACACCCACAGCCGCATCATCGAGCAGCTCGAGGCGGCGGTTCGCCGGGCCGACCGGCGCGACGGCCGCCTGGCGGTGGCGATGATCGATGTCGACGGCTTCAAGGGCATCAACGACAGCCACGGCCACCTGGCGGGGGACCAGGTTCTGAAGGCCCTCGCCCAGCTGCTGCGCCAGCGCCTGCGCCTGAGCGACATTCTGGGCCGCTTCGGAGGTGACGAGTACCTGGTGGTGCTTCCGGACACCGACGGGGCGGCGGCGCTCGCCAAGATGGACGACATCCGGTGCAACTTCGGAGCCGTCGAGCACGACACCGGCCGGCAGAGCTTCTCCGTCACCCTGAGCGCGGGGATCGCCGAGTTCCCGCTGGCGGTCACCGGCCACGAGCTGATCGCGCGCGCAGACGAGGCGCTCTACCGGGCCAAGCGCGCCGGCCGCAACCGGGTGGTTCTCGCCCGGGAGGAGGGTTGAGGGGTGGCGCGCGGGCGGTGGTCGCCGGCGGTGCTCGTCGTGGTGGCGGCGGAGCTCGCATGCTCCGGGGGAGGGAGCGGTCCGGCACCTCCCGCGCCGGCGGGGGCGCGGCCGGCGGGCGTGCTCACCATCGGCGCGCTATCGCTCAGCCCCGGGCGCGAGCACGAGGTCGTGCAGCCCTTCGCGGACTATCTGGCCGCCCGGCTCGGCGAGGTCGGGATCGGCCACGGCCGGGTCGTGGTGGTCGAGTCCGTGCACGGCATGGTCGAGGAGCTGGCCGCCGGCCGCGTCGACCTCTACATCGACAGCCCCTTCCCCGTGGCCTTCGCCGCCGAGCACGGCAGCGGGCTGAAGGTGCTCCTGCGGCGCTGGAAGCACGGCGCCGAGTCCTACCGCAGTCTGATCTTCGCCCGTGCCGACAGCGGGATCGAGACGCTCGCGGACCTCCGCGGGCGGATGATCGCCTTCGGGGAGCCGTTCTCGACGACGGGCTACCTGCTGCCGAAGACGGCGCTCGTCGCGGCCGGCCTGCAGGTCGCGGGCTACCAGGACCCGGCTGCCGCGGTGCCGCCGGACCGCGTCGGCTATGTGTTCTCGAACGACGCCGAGAGCACGGTGTTCTGGGTGCTGAAGGGCAAGGTGAGCGCCGGCGCCGGCAACGAGGACTACTTCGCCGAAATGACCGGTGAGCGGATCGACGAGCTGCGGATCGTCGCCCGTACGCCGAGCCTGCCCCGCAACCTGGTGGGTGCCCGCCGCGGCCTCGACCCCGCGGTCGAGGCCGCGATCGTGGACGTCCTGCTCGCCATGGAGGACGACGAGAAGGGGCGGGCCGTGCTCGCGGCCTATGAGGAGACCGCCCGCTTCGACCGCCTGCCGCAGGGCGAGGAGGAAGCTCTGGCGGAGGTCGCCGGCCTGCTGCAGTTCGTCGCCGAGGACCTCGGTGGGTGAGCCGGCCCGCGTGCCGCGCTCGTGGAGCACGGGTTGGCCCCGCCCGCGCCTCGGTCTGAGGGGCCGCTTCATCGCCTTCGTCTCGGCGGTCGTGATCGCCTTCGGGGCGGTCCTGACCGCGTTCGCCGTCAAAGTCCAGAACGAGCGCTTGCGGCACGAGCTCGAGGAGCGGAGCAAGCTGCTGACGGTGGTGGCCGCAGCGAACGCGACCGATGCCATGGCTCTGCTCGAGATTGGCGAGCTGCGGCAGCTGTTCCTCGAGATCCGGCAGCAGGAGAACGTGGTCGACGTCGTCGCCTTCGACGAGGACGGGCGCATCCTGACCGACGGCACCCTCAAGAACCCGCGCCGCCATCAGCTCGTCGCCGAGGGCGTGCGACGGCACACGGCGAGCTCCGATGCCTTGCTGCTCGAGTTCCGCGGCGCGGTCGTCGAGGTCACCAAGCCGGTGATTCTCGGCGCGCGGCGCCTGGGCGGAGTGACCCTCAGCTACTCACTGACCGGCCTCGCGGAGGACCAGTCCGCCTTCACCCGGCGCACGATGCTCGTCGGCGCCGTCTTCGCTTCCCTGAGCCTGCTCGCGACCGCCCTGCTCGCCGCGGCGGTGACCCGTCCGTTGCGCGAGGTAACCGCTGCCACGAGGGCGCTGAGCAGGGGCGAGGCTGCGCCGCCGCTGCCGGTGCGAACCACGGACGAGGTCGGTGAGCTGGCGGCGGCCTTCAACGAGATGACCGCGCGCCTGCGCGCCACCACGGTTTCGCGCGACGAGCTCGACCTGATCCTCGACACGATGGGGGAGTGCCTGGTGGTGACCGGGGTCGACGGCACCATCCGGCGGGTCAACAAGGCGGCGTGCGAGCTCGCCGGGGTGGCGGAGGAGGCCCTCGTCGGGTCGAACTGCCGGCGCCTGTTCCGCGCGCCCGCGGGCTCGCAGTCGCTGCTGCACGCGGCAACGGCGGACGCGATGGCACACGGCCTCGAAACGGCGCTCCAGACCGCAGCGGGGGAGGCGGTGCCGGTGCTGGTCTCGGTGGCGCCGCTGGCGACCCCGGGCGAGCAGCCGCGCGGCTACGTGATCGTCGCCGCCGACCTGAGCGAGCGCCTCCGCGTCGAGCGCCAGAAGGACGAGTTCGTGACCATGGTCCACCACGAGGTGCGGGCGCCGCTGACCGCCGTGCGCGGTGCCATCGGGCTGCTCAGCGGCGGCGTCGCCGGTCAGCTGCCCGACAGCGCGAAGGAGCTCGTCGCGATCGCGCAGCGCAATGCGGAGCGCATGGAGAGGCTCGTCGCGGACATCCTGACCGCCCGCAAGCTCGACGCCGGCCGGATGGACTTCCAGTTCCTCGAGGTCGAGCCCATGGCGCTGGTGCGGCAGGCGGCCGAGGCCTGTGCCGCATACGCCGGCAAGTACGGGGTCCACATCGTGATCGAGGGCGATCTCGGGGAGACCCGGGTCAGGGTCGACCCCGACCGGCTGATCCAGGTCCTCAACAACGTGCTCGCCAACGCGGTCCGCTTCTCGCCCCCCGGGGGCACCGTCAACCTGCACTCCAGCCGGACCGGGAGCACGGTCAGGATTGCGGTCACAGACGCGGGACCGGGCATCCCCGAGAGCTTCCGCGATCGCGTGTTCGAGAAGTTCGCGCGCGCCGACGACGGCAGCTGGCGCCACCGCAGCGGCACCGGCCTCGGCATGAGCATCTCGAAGGCGATCATGGAGGAGCTCGGCGGCGCGATCTCCTTCGAGAGCGCGGTCGGCGCCGGCACCACGTTCTTTGTCGATCTCCCGGCAGCAAACTGAACCGTTGCGAGTTCAGCAGCCCGTGACCGCGCGGCGGCGGCCGCCATGGACACGGCGCACGCGCTCGGCTATTTTCGGAGCGGGATGCCGATCACCGGGAACCTCGAGACCATGAACCTGGCGGAGCTGCTGCAGTGGCTCGCCAACAACCGCCAGACCGGGACGCTGATCATCGCCGACGGCCGGGTCGAGAAGAAGATCTATCTCCGCGGCGGCACGATTCTCTCCTCGTCGAGCTCGGACCCCAAGCAGCTGCTCGGCCACTTCCTGGTCAGCAAGGGCGTGATCACCGAGGAGGTGCTCTCCCAGGCGATGACGGTCCAGGAGCAGCAGGGCGGGCTGCTCGGCGAGATCCTGGTCGAAGGGGGCGCGCTCGACCAGGCCACCCTCGACCGGATGCTCAAGCTGAACGCGGAGGAGAACATCTGCGATCTCTTCGCCTGGGAGAAGGGGAGCTTCGAGTTCCTGGACGGCCAGCTTCCCGACCACGAGCTGGTGCCGATGTCGGCCAACATCACCGGTCTGATCATGGAAGGCATGCGCCGGATCGACCATGCCCGCGCGATGCGCGAGCTCATCCCCTCGCCGCAGTGCGTGCCGGTGGCGGTGGCCGCGCTCCTCGAGGCTGACGAGCTCGACCTCGGCTGGCGCGGGGTGCTCGAGGCCGTGGACGACGACCGCAGCATCGAGGACATCTGCCTCCACACCCACTCCAGCGAGTTCTTCGTCTGTCAGGTGCTGTACCGCGCCATGCGCGACGGCAAGCTCAAGATCGTGCGCCCGCGGGCGCCGAAGGCCGAGCCGGCGCCCGAGGCGACGCGCCGCGCCGAGTCGGCGGCGACGGCCGGGGCCCTGCTCGGCGCCGCCATGCAGCACCTCGAGGACGGCGATCTCGAGGCCGCGGTCCGCTACCTCCGGGCCGCTTCGAGCCTCGAGCCCGACAACCGCGACCTGCGGACGCTGATCCAGCAGAAGGAGCTCGAGATCCGCGGCCACATCGCGGACGCCGGCGTCGACCTCGACCTCGTGCCGGTGCTGGTCGCCAAGCTGGACCAGCTGCGCGGCACCAGGTTCACGCCCGAGGAGGGCTTCATCCTGTCGCGGATCAACGGCGCGTCGGACATCCGCTCGATCATCAAGATCTCGCCGCTCTCGGAGCTGGGCTCGCTGCTGGTGTTCTGGAAGCTGGTGCGGGCCGGGCACATCCGCTTCGAGGGCGCGCGGTGAACCGGGGCTGACGCGGTCGTGGGACGGCTGATCGACCCGGAGCGGCGGGAGCGCGCCCGGCTCAAGCGCTCGGCGCGCCGGACGCGGATCGTCGAGGAGGCGCGGTCGACCTTCGCGCGGATGCCTTTCGTCGAGGTGACCCTCGACCACATCGG
>JALOKS010000198.1 GCA_025456385.1 Thermoanaerobaculales bacterium
GATCCGTGTGCGGCTTGCGCTCCAAGTGGCTCGGGATCCTTCGACTCGGCGACCTGCGGGCCCTCGCTCAGGATGACAGGGGCGCTCGTGTCATCCCGAGCGAGCAATGGCGACGCGGAGCGGCGCCGGAGCGAGTCGAGGGATCCCGTGACGCGAGATCGCACGTCCGATCACGGGACACTCTCCGGGGACTTCAGGGGGTCCTTCGACTCGGCGACCTGCGGTCGCCTCGCTCAGGATGACAGTCGTCAGGGGTCGCTATGCGGCCTCGTTCAAGCTGGCTGCGAGGCCGTGCGCCGCCACCACAGGTAGGCGGGAACGCCGGTGGCGAGGAAGCCGAGGCCGAAGACGGACTCCAGCGGCCGCTCGACCAGGGTGTTGCCGAGCAGCACGGCGACGCGGTAGGGCCGCTCGAGCCCGGGCCGGCGGCGTCGGAGCACGATCACCGCGCCGGCGGTCGCTGCGTGGAAGAGCAGCATGGCGAAGATGACGTAGGTGTAGAGCTGCTCGTAGGTGCCGGTCAGGGTCAGCCCCGCGCCCCACAGGCTCTGCGCCCACAGGCTGCGGCCGGGGGTGCGGAAGCGCGGGTGGACCGCAGCGAGCGCGCGGAAGAAGACCCCGTCGCGGGCCATCGGCAGGTAGATGCGCGAGCTGTAGAGGATGGTCGCCGAGAGGCAGCCGAAGGTCGAGACCAGGACCGCGAAGGAGAGCAGGCGGCCGCCCCCGTCGCCGAACAGCGCCGCGGCGGCGGTCTCACCGATGCGGCGCGTCGCCGCCATCTCCTCGAGGCTGAGGGCGCGGATGTAGACGAGGTTGACGGCGGCGTAGAGGGCCATCACGAGCAGGGTGCCCCACACCAGGCCGAAGGGCAGGGTGCGCTGCGGCTCCCGCATCTCGCCGGCCGAGAAGGTCGGGCCGTACCAGCCGTCGTAGGTCCAGAGGGCGGCGATCATCGCCACCCCGATGCCGGCCAGCACGGGCACCGCCGGCAGCGGGCCGAGGAGCGCGACCGGTGCCCGGGCCTCGCTCGCGAAGGCGAGCGCGACGAAGACGAGAACGGCGCCGATCTTGAACACGGTGAGCGCGTTCTGCACCCCGGCGCCTTCGCGCAGCCCGATGTAGTTGACCGCCGTCAGCAGCAGGATGGCGGCAGCGGCGGCGAGCTGGCCGGCCGACACCGCCCAGGTCCACGGGCCGAGGGGGAGCGCCAGCACCACGTTGTCCATCGCCAGCAAGGGCACGAAGCTGCCGAGGTACTCGGCGAAGGCGACCGCGAGCGCGGCGATGCCGCCCGACATGACGATGAGGAAGCTCGCCCAGCCGAAGAGAAAGCCCGGGAAGGGGCCGTAGGCCTCCTTGAGGTAGTGGTACATGCCGCCGGCGCGCGGGAACATCGCGCCGAGCTCGGCGTAGCTCAGGGCCCCGGCGAGAGTGAGGAGGCCGGCGAGCGCCCACACCACGAGGATCAGGCCCTGGTGGGGGAGGACGCGGGCGATGTCGGCGGTGGTGATGAAGATCCCGGTGCCGACCACCGAGCCGACGGTGAGAAAGGTGGCGTCCCAGCGGCCGAGGCCGCGGACCAGCCCCTCCGAGCTCAGCTCGCGCCCGGGCTCCGCGCTCATGGGCCGCCGGTCGCCGCCGGACCCGGCACGTGCGTCGCGAACCAGCCGAGCATGCGGGTGTAGAGGTCCTCGAGGTAGGACGGGGTCGTGAACTCGTGGAACTCGCCGGGGTAGACGACGAGCTCGGTCGGCACGCCGAGGCGCCGCAGCGCCTGGTAGAGCTGCTCGGAGTTGACGATCGGCACGTTCCAGTCCTGCTCGCCGCCGACGATCAGGGTCGGTGTCGTCACCTTGGCGACCCGGTAGAAGGGCGACATCGTCTCGTAGAGCTCCGGGTTCTCCCACGGCAGCCCGAGCTCGCCCTCCCACCACAGCTGGTACTCGTCGTGGCCGTAGTTGGTGATGTAGAGCGCGGCGCTCGCCCCGGTGTAGGCGGCCTTGAAGCGGTCGGTCCTGGTGATCACGTGGTTGGTCAGCATGCCGCCGTAGGACCAGCCGCCGACCGCCAGCCGCCCGGGGTCGGCGAGCCCGCGCGCGACCGCGTGGTCGACCGCCGCCATCACGTCCTCGAAGTCCTTCTCGCCCCAGGCGCGCCAGATCGCGGTGCAGAAGTCCTGCCCGTAGCCCGCGGAGCCGCGCGGGTTGGCCATCACGACGACATAGCCCGCGGCGGCGAAGAGCTGGGCCTCGAAGTGGAAGCCCCAGTCGTACTGCATCATCGGCCCGCCGTGGATGCGCAGGAAAGCGGGGTGGCGGGTGCCGGGGGTGAAGCCCGGCGGCGTGACGATGAAGCCCTCGATCGGGGTGCCGTCGCGGCTTGAGAAGTGGATGTTCTCGACCTCGCCGAGGCGGATGCCGGCGAGGACCCGGTCGTTGGTGTGGGTGAGTCTCGTCAGCGACCCGCCGTCGCCGGTGAGGAAGACCTCCCCCGGGAGCTGCGGTTCGGAGACGACGGCCGCGATCCGCCCGTCGCGGCCGAGGTCGAAGCCGCCGACCGCGCGCGGCCCGCCGATGACGCGCTCGATCGCGCCGCCGTCGACCGGCACCCGGGCGAGGTACTGCTCGCCGTCGTCCTCGACCGTGACCAGGACCGCGGCGCCGTCGGTGGTGAAGCGGGGGGCGAAGGTGTTGCGGTCGAGGGCCGCGGTGAGCACCTTCGCCGGGCCGCCCGCCGCGGGCGCGACCGCGAGGTGGTTCATGGCGTAGACGATCGCCGCGACGTCGGTCGCCGCGGTGTGGGCGATCGAGCCGCCGTCGGGCGAGAAGGCGGGCGAGGCGTCCGGCCCGGGGTTGGTCGTGATCTGCAGCAACGGCCGCTCGGCCTTCCCGGGCACCGCGCTGACGACCCAGATGTCGGTGTTGTAGGTGCTGTCGGGGTCGGCCGAGCGGTTGGCGGTGAAGGCGATGCGGGTGCCGTCGGGCGACCACGCCGGCTGCGAGTCGTCGAAGTCGCCGGCGGTGATCTGGGTGAGCTCTTCAGTCGCGAGGTCGAGGAGGTAGAGGTGGGTGCGGCGGCTGTCGAGGTAGCCGACGTAGTCGAGCTTGAACTGGCGGCGGGTGATGACCCAGGGCGGCGGGTTCTCGGGCTCCTTCTCGCCGCGCTTGACCGCGAGCTGGACCGGGGTCGGGTCCTGCAGCACGAGCACCATGCGCTTCCCGTCCGGCGACCACTCGAAGTCCGTCACGCCCTGCGCGGTGTCGGTGAGCTGCACCGCCTCGCCGCCCTCGCGGAACAGCGTCCACACCTGGTCCTCGCCGTCCTCGTCGGGGGCCGCCAGGAAGGCGAGGAAGCGGCCGTCCGGGCTCCACCGCGGCTTCGAGGCCGAGCGCGCCTCCGCGGTCAGGGGCACCGCCTCGCCGCCGGCGGCGGGGACCATCCAGACGCGGCTCCGCTGCTCGTCGGCCTCGCGGTGCGAGGCGGTCACGGTGTAGGCCACCCAGCGGCCCTCGGGGCTGATCCGCGGCTCGCCGACCGCGCCGATCCGGAACAGGTCGTCGACCGCCAGCGGCCGCGGCGCGGCGGGTGCGGCCTGGACCGGGGCCGGCGGGGCGGCGTCCGGAGCAGCCGCCGCGGCGGTCGCTGCGAGCAGCAGGAGCAGGAATGCGGCGGACGAGGCGGGCTGCGAGACGCGACGGTTCATGGCTGGCGACCCTCCGATCGCGGGCGGCCGACCGCCGGCCCCCCGGCGCGCGGGCGCGTCGCCGCCGGACCGGCTGCGCGGTGGCGGGCGCGGCCGGGCGGCGGGGGAACGGGCGGCATGGCCATCGGTTTGGCCGGACTCTAGCACGGCCCGCGGCGGCCCCGCCCGCCGTTGACACCCGCTCTCCCGCTGGCTACCGTGAGGCATGCCCTCCAGGGACGGGGTCCTCCGGCCGCGGGCGCGACGGCGCGGAGCCGGGCGCGCGGGCGCGGGGGAGGCGCGGTGACCGAGTTCCTGCCCCTCGCCGAGGCGATCCGCCGCGAGCTGAGGCCGGGCTGCTCGCTGGCGGCCGAGGGCTTCACCCACCTCATCCCGCACGCGGCGGGGGCGGAGATCATCCGCCAGGGCATCCGCGGCCTGACGCTGATCCGGATGACCCCCGACATCATCTACGACCAGATGATCGGCATGGGCTGCGCCGACCGGGTGGTGTTCTCGTGGGGCGGCAACCCCGGCGTCGGCTCCCTCTACCGCCTCCGCGAGGCCTTGGAGCGGGGCGTGCCGCACCCGGTCGAGCTCGAGGAGCACGCCCACGCCGCGATGGCCGCCGCCTTCGCCGCCGGAGCGGCCGGCATGCCCTGCGCGGTCTTCAAGGGCTACCGCGGCACGGGCTACCCCGAGGTCAACCCGAAGATCCGCTTCATGACCTGCCCCTTCAGCGGCGAGCAGCTGACGGTGATCCCGTCCCTGCGGCCGGACGTGGCGATCATCCACGCCCAGCGCGCCGACCGCCGCGGCAACGTCTGGCTCGACGGCATCCTCGGGGTGCAGAAGGAGGCGGTGCTCGCCGCCGCGCGCAGCATCGTCACCGTCGAGGAGATCGTCGCCAGCGTCGACGAGCGCGGCGGCGGGCGGGTGATCCCGCACTGGGCGGTGGACGTGGTCTGCGCGGCCCCGCTCGGCGCCTTCCCCTCCTACGCGCAGGGCTACTACGACCGCAGCAACGCCTTCTACCAGCGCTGGGGCGAGGTCAGCCGCGACTACGACGGCTTCCGCGCGTGGATGGAGCGCTACCTGCTGGCGAGCGGGGACTTCACGGACTACCTCTCGAGGCTGAAGGCGGACGGTTATGTCTGAGCGCGGCTGGAGCGCCGAGGAGATGATGGTGGTGGCGGCGGCGCGCCTGCTCGCGCCCGACGACGTGGTCTTCATCGGCATCGGCCTGCCGAGCAAGGCCGCGAACCTCGCGCGCCGCACCCACGCCCCCGGCCTCGCCATGATCTACGAGAGCGGGACCCTCGACACCAACCCGAGCGTGCTGCCGCTCTCGATCGGCGACCCCGAGCTCGCCCGCACCGCGCGGGCGGTGGTCTCGGTGCCGGAGATGTTCGCCTACTGGCTGCAGGGCGGCCGCATCCGCACCGGCTTCCTGGGCGCGGCCCAGATCGACCGCTTCGCCAACCTCAACTCGACCGTGATCGGCGACTACCGGCGGCCGAAGGTGCGGCTGCCGGGGGCGGGCGGCGCGCCCGAGATCGCCGCCTTCTGCGGCCGCACCCTGGTCCTCCTGCGCCAGAGCCCGAAGAGCTTCGTCGCCACCCTCGACTTCGTGACCACCGTCGGCAGCTCGCTCGGCGGCCGCTCGCGGCGCGAGCTCGGCCTGCCCGGCGGCGGTCCGCAGGCGGTGATCACCGACCTCGGGGTGCTCGAGCCCGTGGGCGAGGGCGGCGAGCTGGTGCTGACCCGGCTCCACCCCGGCGTCGAGGCGGCGCAGGCGGTCGCCGCCACCGGCTGGCCGCTGCAGGTCGCCGCCGAGCTCGGCCGGAGCGCCGAGCCGAGCGCGGAGGAGCTTGCGGTGCTGCGCGCGCTCGCCCCCTCCACCGAGTCGAACATCGCCGACCTCATCCCCGCCGCGGGCGGGGCGGGGAG
>JALOKS010000199.1 GCA_025456385.1 Thermoanaerobaculales bacterium
GTCGTCAGGACCTTGGCGATGCGCTCGACCGCCCAGTCGATCTCGTCGCGGCCGATGATGAGCGGCGGCGCGATGCGGATCACGGTCGAGTGGGTCTCCTTGCAGAGCAGGCCCTCGCGCTGCAGCGCCTCGCAGAAGCGGCGCGCGCCGCCGGCCTCCGGCTTGAGCTCGATCGCGATCCACAGGCCGCGGCCGCGAATCTCCTTGACATGCTTCGACCGGACGGCCTGCAGCCTGCTCAGGAAGTAGTCGCCGTTCTCCGCCGAGCGCCGCACCAGGTCCTCCTCGACCAGGACCTTGAGGGCCTCGCGGGCGATCGCGGCGCCGAGCGGGTTGCCGCCGAAGGTCGAGCCGTGCTGGCCGGGGTGGAACACGCCCATGACCTCGTCGTCGGCGAGGATCGCCGACACCGGGTACATGCCGCCCGACAACGCCTTGCCGATGATCACGATGTCGGGGCGGATGCCCTCGTGCTCGAAGGCGAAGAGCGTGCCGGTGCGGCCGAGGCCGGACTGGATCTCGTCCGCCACCAGCAGCGCGCCGTGCTCGCGCGTGATCTCGCGCAGCCGGCGCAGGTAGCCGGCCGGCGGGATGACGATGCCGGCCTCGCCCTGGATCGGCTCGACCAGCACCGCCGCCACCCTGTCGTGCATCGCCGCCGCCACCGCGTCGGCATCGCCGTAGGGGAGGATGCGGAAGCCGGGCGTGAAGGGCCCGAAGCCGAGACGGTAGTCCTCCTCGGAGGAGAAGCCGACGATGGTCGTGGTGCGGCCGTGGAAGTTGCCGGCGAAGACCAGGATCTCGGCCTCGTCGGCCGGAATCCCCTTGACGGTGTAGCCCCACTTGCGGGCTGCCTTGAGCGCGGTCTCCACCGCCTCGGCGCCCGAGTTCATGGGCAGCACCCGCGCGAAACCGGTGAGCGCCGAAAGCTCGGAGCAGAAGGGCCCGAGCTGGTCGTTGCGGAAGGCGCGCGAGGTCAGGGTCACGCGCTCTGCCTGCTCCCGCATCTTCGCCACCAGCCGCGGGTGGCAGTGGCCCTGGTTGACGGCCGAGTACGCGGCCAGGAAGTCGAGGTACTTCCGGCCCTCGACGTCCCACACCCAGACGCCCTCGGCGCGGGCGACGACCACGTCGAGGGGGTGGTAGTTGTGAGCTCCGTGGCGCTCCTCGAGCTCGATGAACTGCGCAGATCCAGTCAGCTCCGCCGTCTGTGCCATCGTCGTCACTCCCTGTTCCGGTGTGCGGGACGTCTGTGCCGCAGGGACTGAGTCGACCTGCAGCGGCTCGAGCCCGCGACCGTAACTCTACACCCACGCACCACTTCAGGCAACTCCCGGACACCGACACCAGTCTCGAGATTTGAGTTTTGAGTCTTGAGTGATGGGTTCTGGGTTTTGGGTTGCCGGGCTCCGCGGCGCCGCGCGCGGCGGGTGAATTCAACACTCAAAACTCATGACTCGAAACTCGACACTGATCACTGCTGCTGCGCATTCCAGTGCAGAAACGCCTCGATGAAGTCGTCGATGTCGCCGTCGAGCACCCGGTCCGCGTTGCCCACCTCGTGGCCCGTGCGCAGGTCCTTGACCATGCGGTAAGGCTGCAGCACGTACGAGCGGATCTGGTTGCCCCAGGAGATGTCCGTCTTCGGGCCTTTGAGCTTCGCGAGCTCCTCTTCGCGCCGCTGCATCTCGAGCTCGTAGAGCCGCGCCTTGAGGACCTTCATCGCGCTCGCCAGGTTTTTGATCTGCGAGCGCTCGTTCTGGCAGGTGACGATGATCCCGGTCGGCTCGTGGACCAGGCGCACCGCGGAGTAGGTGGTGTTGACCCCCTGGCCGCCGGGGCCGGAGGAGCAGTAGCGGTCGACGCGGATGTCCTTCTCGGGGATCTCGAGGTCGATCTCGTCGTCGATCTCGGGGTAGACGTGGGCCGAGGCGAAGGAGGTGTGGCGCCGCGACTGCGAGTCGAAGGGCGAGATCCGCACCAGCCGGTGGACGCCGTTTTCGGAGCGGAGGTTGCCGTAGGCGTAGGGCCCCTTGATCAGCAGCGTCGCGCCTTTGATCCCGGCCTCCTCGCCGGGCTGCTCGTCGATCACCTCGACCGCGAAGCCGCGACGCTCGGACCAGCGCAGGTAGAGCCGCTCCAGCATCTCCGCCCAGTCCTGGGACTCGGTGCCGCCGGCGCCGGGGCGGATCTCGACGAAGGCGTTGGCGGCATCGTGCTCGCCGGTCATCTTGGCGGTGAGCTCCACCCGGTCGAGGAGCGGGCCGGTCCGTGCGAGGGCCGCCGCGAGCTCCGCCTCCGCCCCGGTCTCTCCCTCGCGCGCCATCTCGATCAGGATCTCGAACTCCTCGTGCGCGTCCCGCAGCGAGCCCGCCGTGCCGAGCTTCTCCTGCAGCTGCGCCCGCCGGCTCATGACCTGGCGGGCGTTGTCCTGGTTCGACCAGATGTCGGGGTCCTGCGCCTCGGCATCCGCCGCGGCCAGCTGCTCCTTCAGGGACTCCTCGTCAAAGGTACCCCCGCAGGCGCTGGATGCGCTCCATTGCCGCCTCGCCGTCGTGGATCAGCTCGTCGATCATGGTTCCCTCGGAGTGCCGGCCCCGCCTCGGCGGGCCGCTCATTGTAGCGAACAATCCTCCCTGGCACCATCTTCCGACGTTCGAACGTTTTAACGTTGAACGTTCGAGCGTTTTCTCGCCGAGGCCCTCAAACCCCGTCGCCCGCGAAGGACCAGCACCGCCGCGGCAACGGCACAGAGGGCCGCCCACCAGTCGCCGAGGCGCGACCGCGGTGTCAGGCCCGTGCGCGGCTGCACGGCCTGCACCAGGACGCCGTGCTCGCCGACCTCGAGTCGAGCCGCGACCTCACCGCCCGGCCCCACGAAGCCCGAGATGCCGGTCAGCGCCGCGCGGGCGAACCAGCGCCCGGTCTCGGCGGCGCGCAGCCGCACCTGCGCGAGGTGCTGGTGCGGCGCCCACGAGTAGCCGTACCAGCCGTCGTTGGTCAGGGTGACCAGGAGCTCGGCCCCGGCGCGGGCTTGGGCGGCCGCGTGGCCCGGGAACACCACCTCGAAACAGATGGCGACGCCGAGCGGCACCCCGGCCGGCAGCAGGACCGCCTCGCGGCCGGGGCTGAAGGCCCCGACCTCCCGCACCAGGCTGTCGGCGAAGGCCAGGCGCGCCCAGCTCGGCACGTACTCGCCGAAGGGCACGAGGTGGATCTTGTCGTAGCGCACCGGCGACACGCCCTGCGGCGTGACCAGGTACGCGGAGTTCGCGTAGCCGCCCTGCGGCGTCGCGCCGATGGCGTTGAGCACAATCTCGATCCCGAGCTCGGCGGCGTAGCGCTCGACGGTGGCCCGGAAGGCGGGGTCGGTATCGATCCGGTACGGCACCGCGCTCTCCGGCCACAGCACCAGCTCGGCCCCGAGCACCGCGGCCTCCGCCGTCAACGACCACACGCGGTCGGCGATCTCCTGCGCCTGCGCCGGGTCCCACTTCTGCTCGAGGGTCGTCCCGGGTTGGATGACCGCCACCGTCAGCGGCTCGCCCGCCGGCACCACGGCCGGCGACAGCGTCGCCGCCGCGAAAGCTCCGGCCCCCGCCGCGGCCAGCGCGAGCGCGCCGCGGAGCCGCAGCCCGCTGTGGAGCAGCCCCCACAGCCCGGCCCCGGCAGCCAGCACCGCCCACTCGAGCCCGGTCGCGCCCCACACCGGCAGCGTGCGCATCAGCAACGGCTGCTCGACGAGGGCCGCGGCCGGTCCGGTCCAGGTGAAGCCGAAGGGCGGGAAGCGCTGCAGCACGCCGGCGGCGACCCAGGCCGCGGGGAAGAGCCAGATCCGCGACGCGGGCGCGACCGCCGCGCTCAGGCCCGCGGCCAACGCCCACAGCGAGCCGAGGATGGCGCCCATGCCGATCAGGCAGCCGACCGCGAGGGGCCGCGGCAGGCCACCGTAGTGGTGCATCACGGGCACCACCCAGTTGGTGGTGACCGACCAGAACACCGTCCCGGCCAGCCAGCCGAGCAGCCAGGGCGCCAGGCGACCGCGCGCCCGCTGCAGGGCCTCGAGGAGGAGGATCGGAGCGAGCGGCAGCAGCGGCCACAGCCCCGGCCCGGGCATGGCGAGGGCGAGCGCGAGACCCGAAGCAGCGGCCAGGATCCACGGCAGGAGCGTCGTCATGGCAACGAGTATACGGAGGGGGGAGAGCGGTTTTGAATTTTGAATTTTGAATTTTGAGTTTTGAGTTTCCACCCACGCCCCCGGTTCTCTGGGAGGGTGGGGGAAAACTCAGAACTCATGACTCAAAACTGAAACTCCGGCAGTGGGCGGCTGGGCGGGCTCCCCTCGTTCCGATCCCCGAACTCAGCCAGCACCGCTGCGCTGTGCTCGCCGAGCCTCGGCGCCGGGCGGCCGGGGGTGGCACCGAGGCCCACGTTCCACGGCCCGACGCCCGGCGCTGTCGCCCCGCCCGGCAGGGGGGTGTCCTCGCGCAGCCCGGCGGCCGCGAAGGCCGGCTCGGCCATCGCCTCGTCGAGGCCGTGCACCGGACCGAGCGGCAGGCCGGCGGCGCGCGCGGCATCCAGCCAGTGCGCGCGGGGGTGGGCCCCGAGGACCCGCTCGACCGCCGCCGCGACCCGCTCGCCCTCCGCACCGAGGGCGAAGGCACCGCCCGCGAGCTCCGGCGCACCGATCAGCTCGACGAAGGCGGCCCAGAACTTGGGCTCGAGAGCCGCCAGCGAGATCTCGGCGCCGCCCGCGCAGCGGTAGAGGCGGTAGCAGGGGCAGGCGCCCCCGAGCAGGGTGTCGAGGACGCCGCCGGCGCCGGCGGCGCGCTCGAGCCAGCTCCAGCTCAGGAAGGGCAGCGGACCCGCCGCCAGCGGCTGCTCGATCCGCCGCCCCGCCCCGCCCCGCCCGCGCGCGAGCAGCGCGGCGAGGATCGACGAGGTGGCGAGCAGCCCCGAGCTCACGTCCGCGAGCTGCAGCCGCGGCACCCGGCCCCCCACCAGGTCGAGGACGCCGGCCATGGCGCTGAAGTTGAGGTCGTGCGCCACCCGCTCGGCGAGCCCGGGGGCCGAGCCGAAGGACGACAGCGAGCACCAGACCAGCTGCGGGTTGAGCTCGCGGACCGCGTCCCAGCCGAGCCCCCACTCCTCCATCGTGCCGGGCCGAAAGCTCTCGACCATCACGTCCGCGTGCGCCGCGAGGCCGCGCAGGCGTCGCGCGCCATCCGCCTGCCGCAGATCGAGGACCACCGACTCGGCGCCGCGCAGGAAGGCGGCGAAGCCGATCCCGATGCCGTCCAGGAGCGGCGGCACCATGCGCATCGGATCGCCGACCCCCGGCTCCTCGACCTTGATCAGCCGCGCGCCGAG
>JALOKS010000200.1 GCA_025456385.1 Thermoanaerobaculales bacterium
AGGACGATGGCCGCGACGACGGCGAGGAAGACGCCGAACATGAGGCGGCCCTGGTTGTCCGAGCGCGGCTGCGGCAGCTCCTGCCGGGCGGCGCGGAGGTTGAAGAACTGCGCCTCGCGGTAGGCGTCGAAGATCGAGAAGAAGTAGACGAAGGCGACCAGGAACGAGAACGGCCAGTGGCCCTGGACGATGAGGACGATGCAGACCGCGAGGGTCGCCCAGATCATGAAGGCGCGCTCGTAGGCCCACGAGTAGAGGTGGCCCATGCCCGGGAACAGGAAGCCCAGGAAGGCGGCCAGTCCTGGCGACTTGGGCGGCGCCGGCACGGCCTCGTAGGCGGGCGGCGCGGCGCGCTCGACGGTCGGTGGCGGTGGAACCGCTCCGGGTGCCGGCGGCAGGGGAGGCCGCGGCTTCGGAGGCGGAGCTCCGGTCTCGGGTGCGAACTCGCTGCTGTCGTTCATGTGGATTCTCCCTGCGCGTTCGCGGCCTCCGCCGCGGGTGTTGACTCGTCGTCCTCGTGCCCGGCGCCGAGCAGCGCCCGCACGTCATCGACCCTGTTCTCGCCCCACTGCCAGATCCGCCACACCATCACCCGGAGCTCGCCGCGGCCCTGCGCCGCGACCTCGCTGACCTCGGTGCCGACCACCTCGGCGACCCGTTCCACCGCGGGTGCGGCCTGGCTGCGGGCGAGCGTGACGGGGTTGCCCACGATCAGCGAGGTCAGCACCGCCAGAATATAGGCGGCGGCCACGGCGACGCGGCGGCTGAGGACCGGGGCCTGGCGCGGCCGCCGCTCGCGGGCCTCGATGCAACGCTTCACCAGGTGGCGAGGCGGCTGCATGGCCTCGCTCGTCTGGTGGATCAAGGTCAGGTCCTGCCAGGTCTGGCGGCAGGACGGGCAGGACTCGAGGTGGGACAGCAGGCGCTCGAGGTTGTGGGGGGTGATCTCCCGGTCCACTGCCTGAAAGAGGAGGCCGAGCCACAGCCGGCAGGGCGTCGCGGCGAGCTCTGCCGCCAGGCCTTCCGGCGCCTCGAGATCGCCGAGCATGCCGCCGGCGGCCACGATCTCGGCCATCGTCGCCGCGAGCTCGGCGCACTCGGGGCAGGCCGCGAGGTGGTCGCGCAGAGCTTCCGCCTGCGCCTCGTCGAGCTCGCCGTCGATACCGAGCCCGAGCAGCTCGCGGACCTCGCCGCAGCGGTCCATCAGGCGCTCCCTCCGAGCAGGCTGCCGGCCGCCGGCACCGCCCGGATCTCGGTGCGCCGGCGGACCGAGGTCGCGAGCTCGAGACGCGCGCGGTTGAGGCGGGACTTGACGGTTCCGAGCGGCAGCTCGGTCGCCTCGGCGAGCTCCTGGTAGGACATCCCGGCGAAGTCCCGCATCAGGACCAGCGTCGCCAGCTCCTCGGGGATCTGCCGCAGGCTGGTCGCGATCAGGCGCAGGCGCTGCCGACGCTCGGTCTGCTCGTGGGGATCGTCCGTCGCCGGCAACTGGTTGATGATCTCGGGGTCCAGCCAGGCGGCCTCGCGTTCGCGGCGGCTGCGGCGGTAGGAGTCGATGATCAGGTTCTTGGCCACCCGCCACGCCCAGGCCATGAAGTTCGAGCCCGGCTTGTAGAGGTGGAGGTTCTCCCAGAGCTTGAAGTACACCTCCTGACAGAGCTCCTCCGCCTCGGCCGCCGACGGCGCATAACTGGCGCAGAGGCGGTAGACGGGGCGCAGGGTCGTGCCGACCAGCGCGCTCCATGCGTCCTCGTCGCCCTCGCGACAGCGCTCGACCGTGACTTCCAGCTCCGCCATGTCCATCTCTCAACCCCTAGCAACGAGGACCGCGGCTGAAAGGTTCGCGCCGGCGTCGGCACCCGGCGGCGCAGCTCCGCCTCGACGTCCCGAAGTGCCGCGGTTCCTGGCGGAATGATACGCCATCACCCGGGCGTTCTGGTGTGCGGAGGGGATCACCCTGGACACTCGACCCTGGCCCACCGGCGACCTCGATGAACGTGTGGCCTTCGCGCTCGGAGAGGTTCGCCCCGCAATCCGAGCCGACGGCGGCGACGTCGAGCTGGTGGCGATCGTCGGTACGGTCGTCCGGGTGTCCCTGCACGGCGCCTGTCGGGGTTGCCCGATGGCGAACTCCACCCTGGCCGACTTCGTCGCCGAGCGGATCAAGCTCTACGCACCCGAGATCACCGAGGTCGTCGCAGAGTAATTTTCAATTCTTAATTTTCAATTTTTAATTTCCGCCGCCCGTCGGTTTTGCCAGGAAATTGGCGGACTAAAATTGATAATTCAAAATTCAGAATTGAGAATTGTGCAGAGGTCTCGCGCGGCCGGCGCGGCTATGCCTTCTTCGGCTCCTGCTGCTGGCAGCCGGCGCAGCGGCCGCTGAAGACGACGTTCTGGTCTGACACCTCGCAGCCGACCAGGTCCTTGAGGGTCCGCCAGTCGATGTTCTTGACGCCTCGCACATCGATGATGCGATCGCACAGGTCGCAGATGAAGTGCGCGTGGTGCGAGATGTCGGCGTCGTAGTGGGCGCGCCGGTCGTTGCCGTAGATCTCACGGACGAGACCCTCGTCCTTCAGCACCCCGAGGTTGCGGTACACCGTGCCCAGGGAAACCTTGGGAAGGGTGTCGCGCACCTGCTCGAAGATCCAGTCGGCGGTGGGATGGGAGTAGGTGTTCCTGATGGTCTCGTAGACGACGCGACGCTGCTTGGTTTCGCGGGTGCGTGGCCGGTTTTTCATGCAGCCCCCCAAACGGCTTCGGTCTTTCCGAACCCGTTCTATCACAGGGAGGACTACGAGTCGAGCCTGGGTATGGTTATCATTCGCGGGAGTTGAGACCTGCGTTCCCCCGGCCCTTGGCGCGGCCGGCCCGTGGTGCTACAGTCCTGCCGACCTCCCGTCCACGCCCAGGGCCTCGGCCCGGGGAGACACCATGTCAATGTTCATCCGTGACCTCGAGCCGTCACAGCGGCCGCGGGAGCGCCTGCTGGAGTACGGGGCGCGGTCGCTGTCGGACGCCGAGCTGCTGGCGGTGCTGATGCGGACGGGGACCCGCGGCCGCGGCGCAGTGGCCGTGGCCCACGACCTCCTCGCGGCGGCCGGGGGCCTTGCCGGGGTCGCCCGGCTCGACCATCGGGAGCTCGAGGCGCGGCCCGGCCTCGGCCCGGCGAAGGCGGCGGCGTTGCTGGCGGCGCTCGAGCTCGGGCAGCGGGCGGCCAAGGCGGAGGTCCGGACCGCCGAGCGCCTCGACCAGCCGCAGATCGCCGGCGAGTTCCTCGTCCGGCGCCTGTGCCACGAGAGCCGTGAGGTCTTCGGGTTCCTGAGCCTGGACGGCCGGCACCGTTTCCTGGCGATCCACGAGCTGAGCCTCGGCACCCGCAACCAGGCGCCGGTGGATGCCGCCGAGCTCTTCCGCCGCGCCGTGCTCGACCGCGCGGCCGGGTTGCTGCTCTTCCACAACCACCCGTCCGGCGACCTCGAGCCGAGCCGCGACGACCTCGACCTCACGCGCCGCCTCGCCCGCGGCGGCCAGGTGGTGGGCGTGTCGGTGCTCGACCACATTCTGGTCGCCGGCGGCCGCTGGCTGTCGCTGCGCTCGGCCCGTGCGGACCTCTTCGCGGGCTGAAGGCTCCCCGGCACTTGACAGGGGCGGCGGGCCGCGTGACCATGCCCTGGCGTGCTCGAGCTAAGTACTTCGGAGGCAATGACATGAAACGACTTCTCATTCTCAATGTGCTGATCTGCTCAATGATGGCGATCCCGGCCACCGCCGGAGACGTCGAGACCTACGGCGGGGGCGTGACGATCGAGCAGGCGGTGGCCATCGACACCCTGCTCGCCGCGCCCCAGGACTACGTGGGCACGAAGGTGCGCGTCGACGGCGTCATCACCGGGGTCTGCCAGAAGCGCGGCTGCTGGATGCAGGTCACCAACCCCGAGACCGGCAGCGGCGTCCGCATCAAGGTCGAGGACGGCGTCATCGTCTTCCCGTACACCGCGATGGGCCGCGAGGCCTCGGCCGAGGGCGTCTTCGAGGCCATCAAGCTGACGCCGGAGCAGGTCGCCGCCCGCACCGCCGCCGAGCACGGCCATGCCGAGGGCGAGAGCTGCGACAAGGACGGTCCGAAGCGCGATGGCAGCGGCCCGGGGTGCGACGCGCCCGTCGTCGATCAGTACGTCTACATGATCCGCGGCACGGGAGCGGTCATCAAGGGTTAGGGCGCTTGAAGCTCCGCAGGCTGATCATCGCGACCCACCGCGATGTCGGCTACTTCTTCGCCGGGCTGACGGTGATCTACGCGATCTCCGGCGTCGCCGTGAACCACATCGACGACTGGAACCCCAGCTACGTCATCCGGCAGGAGGTGGTCGACGTGGGAAGGCTGCCGCCGGGCGGGCCGGAAGCCCTCGGCGCCGAGGTGCTCGGGCGCCTCGGCGTGGACGAGGCGCCGCGGTCGGTGGTCCGCATGGGCCCTGGCGAGCTGAAGATCTTCCTCGACCAGCGCACCCTCACCGTCGCGCTGCCCGGGGGCCGGGTCGTCGACGAGCGCGCCCGGCGGCGCTTCGCCTTCTTCGAGCTCAACTACCTGCACCTCAACCACGGCAGGGGGTTCTGGACCTGGTTCGCGGACGCCTACGCGGTCGGGCTCTGCGTGCTGGCCTGCACCGGGATCTTCATCATCAGCGGCAGGAAGGGTCTCGGGGGCCGCGGCCGGAACCTCCTTCTGCTCGGCCTCGCGATCCCGATTATCTACCTGGCGCTCGCGGTCTGGCGTTGAATCCCGTCGTTTCAACGTTTCAACGTTCAACGTTTGAACGTTCACACGATGGTTCTGTGGCTGTGCTCAGGTCGCTTCGCCGGCGAGCTCCTCGAGCGCCTTGCCGGTGACACGGAAGGTCGTCCAGCCGTCCATCGCACGGGCGCCGAGGCGCTCGTAGAAACGGATGGCGTCGACGTTCCAGTCGAGCACCGACCACTCGAAGCGCCCGCAGCCGCGCTCGACGGCGATCTTCGCCAGGCACCTCAGCAGCACCTGGCCGATGCCGTGGCCGCGCAGCCGCGGCACGACGAACAGGTCCTCGAGGTAGAGGCCGGGGCGCCCGAGGAAGGTCGAGAAGTTGTGGAAGAAGAGGGCGAATCCTGCCGGCTCGCCGTGCCAGGACGCGATGACGACCTCGGCCACCCGAGGGCCCTCGAAGAGCGAGCGCCGCAGAGCGGCCTCGTCGGCCACCACCTCGTGGGCGAGCTTCTCGTAGTCCGCGAGCTGGCGGATGAAGTCGAGGAGCAGGCCGGCGTCGTCGGCGGTCGCGAAGCGCAGCGCGATGTTCGGGTCGGCGGCGTCGAGGGCGTG
>JALOKS010000020.1 GCA_025456385.1 Thermoanaerobaculales bacterium
CGCCGCCGGGCGTGCCGCAGGCGCGGGCTTCAGCCTCGGCGTCTGGGGTGCGGCGCTGGTGTCGGCCGTCGGCCTGCTCGTCAGCCACGCGACCTTCGCCTTCATGGGCACCGATGCGCCGGTGACCGCAGCGGGCATGCGCTACATGCTGGTCATCTTCGCCGGCATGCCGCTGTACTTCCTCTTCGTCTGGCTGCAGGCGGCCTTCCGTGCCACCGGTGACGCCCGGACGCCGCTGCGCCTGCTGGCGGTGGCCGCCGTCGTGAACCTGGTCGCCGACCCGGTCCTGATCTTCGGCCTCGGGCCCCTGCCGCCCCTCGGAGTGACGGGCGCCGCGCTGGCAACCTCGGCGGCGTGGCTGGTGGCGGCGGCTCGGGGCTGGGTCCTGCTCGGCAGGCTCGGCCTGCGGCCGGCGCCGGCCGACCTCCTGCGCCCGCCGCTCGCCGAGACCTGGCGGGCGCTCCGCGTCGGCCTGCCGCTCGGCGTCGAGGGAGCGCTCTTCTCCCTGATCTACATCTTCCTGACCCGCGTCGTCACGGGCTTCGGGACGCCGGCGGTGGCGGCCCTCGGGGTGGGGCACAAGCTCGAGGTGCTCAACTACTTCGTCTGCGCCGGCATGGGCGCCGCGACCACGACCCTGGTCGGCCAGAACCTCGGCGCGGGGGAGCGCTACCGTGCCGTCCGCTGCGCCTGGCGGGCCCTTTTCCTCACCTGCCTGCCGGTCGGCGCCGTGACGGTGCTGCTGGTCTCCTTTCCCGAAGCGGCGGTCGGTGTGTTCTCGCGAGATCCCGAGGTGGTCGCCGCGGGTGCGACCTACGTGCTGCTGGTCGGCATGACCCAGCTCTTCATGGCCGCCGAGGTGGTGATGCTCGGGGCCTTCGCCGGCGCCCACTGGACGGCGGTCCCGGCAGCGCTGGTCATCGCCGTGACCGCCCTGCGGGTGCCGCTCGCGATGCTGCTGGTGGGCACGGGCTGGGGTGTGGAGGCGGTGTGGCTGGCGATCGCCGCGACCACGGTCGCGAAAGGCGCCGTCCTGGCGGGACTGTTCGCTCTCCGCTACGGGCGCGGCTGACGCATGAACGTTCAAACGTTGAACCTGCACACGTTTGAACGTTGTGGCGGATGCCGTACAATGGCGGGCGCACACGGGAGGACGCCATGATCGAGACCATCAGGAAGCACCTCGGAGACAGTGCCCCGCTGCTCGACTACCGCTGCACCGGCATCTCCAGGGACCAGCTGCACCTGCCGGGCCCCGATTTCATCGACCGCGTGGTGGCCCACAGCGACCGCTCGCCGAAGGTGCTGGCCTCGCTGCAGCGCATCTTCTCGACCGGGAGAATGGGCGGCACGGGCTACGTGTCCATCCTGCCGGTGGACCAGGGCATCGAGCACTCGGGCGCCGCGTCCTTCGCTCCCAACCCGGCGTACTTCGACCCCGAGAACATCGTCAGGCTCGCCGTCGAGGGCGGCTGCAACGCGGTCGCCTCGACGCTCGGCGTCCTCGGATCGGTGTCGAGGAAGTACGCGCACAAGATCCCGTTCCTGGTCAAGATCAACCACAACGAGATGCTGACCTACCCCACGGCCTACGATCAGACCCTGTGGGCCTCGGTCGAGCAGGCGTGGAACCTGGGCGCTGCGGCGATCGGCGCCACGATCTACTACGGCTCCGAGAGCTGCCGCCGCCAGATCCTCGAGATCTCGGACGCCTTCCAGCAGGCCCACGAGCTCGGGATGGTGACCGTGCTGTGGTGCTATCTGCGAAACCCCGCCTTCAAGAAGGACGGCGTCGACTACCACACCGCGGCCGACCTCACGGGCCAGGCCAACCACATGGGTGTCACCATCCAGGCGGACATCATCAAGCAGAAGCAGGCCACCGTGAACAGCGGGTACAACGCGATCGGCTTCGGCAAGACTCACAAGCTGGTCTACGAGAAGCTGGTGCCCGACAACCCGATCGAGCTCACGCGGTGGCAGGTCGTGAACTGCTACATGGGCCGATCCGGCCTCATCAACTCGGGTGGGGCCTCGGGCGCGAACGACCTCGCGCAGGCGGTCACCACCGCCGTCATCAACAAGCGCGCCGGCGGCATGGGGCTGATCTCCGGCCGCAAGGCCTTCCAGAAGCCGATGGCCGACGGCGTGACGCTGCTCAACGCCATCCAGGACGTCTACCTCTGCAAGGACGTCTCCGTCGCCTAGCAATTCGCCCCGCCGGCGGACCGGCGTGACGAATTGCAACGAGCCCCCGCGGCGACCGCGGGGGCTCGGAGTTCGTTCCCATTCGCCGCGGGCGCAGCCCGCGGCTTTGCGATTCAGGCCGCTGCCCTGCAGCGGCCTGAATCGCTCTACATGATCGCGTAGAGCGGCGTCTTCTCGCCCGAGCGGATGGCCGTGCCCTTGGCCGCCACCGTCGGCAGGGCGCGGTAGGCGAAGTGGATCGCGGTCTGCACCTTGTTGTGGAAGAAGGCGGCCTCCTCGTTGCCCTGCAGGAACTCCTTGTAGGCCTTCTTGTCGGCGGTGCCGACGCCCTTCTCGGCAAGGATCGCCGCGAGCTTGCGCTTGGCGAGCATGGCCTGGTCGAGCAGGTAGTGAGCGCCGAGCACGGTGCCGACCATGTCGAGGAGCGGCGGCGCGTTCAGGAGGATGAGCTGGATGGCGTCGGGCCGCTTGGTGATCTCCTTGGAGATGGTCTCGATCTGCTTGAGGGCTGCGGCCAGCATCCACGCCGGCTCCATCAGCTCGGGGTCGTCCTTGGCGGCCTTGAAGGTCGACTCGGCCTCGCCGAGGAGCTCCCGGATCGTGCGGCCGTTGTTCATGGGGAGCTTGCGGGCGACGAAGTCGAGAGCCTGGATGCCGTTCGTGCCCTCGTAGATGGTCGCGATCTCGGCGTCGCGCATCAGCTGCTCGGCCGGGTAGTCCGTCGTGTAGCCGTAGCCGCCGTGGACCTGCAGGCACCAGTGGGTCACCTGGACGCCCCACTCGGAGCACCAGGCCTTGCAGATCGGGGTCAACATCTCGACGTAGCTGTGGTAGCGCTCGGCCTCCTCGCCCGTGGTGACGTGCGACATGTCGGTGTAGTACGAGGTCTTGAGGAGGAGCGCCCGCATGGCCTCGGTGTAGGCCTTGGCGCTGAGCAGGGCTCGGCGGACGTCAGGGTGCTCGACGATCGGCACCTGCGGCGCGTCGGGGTTCTTGAGCTCCTTCCAGTGGCGGCTCTGCAGCCGCTCGTGGGCGTAGGCGAGCGCCTGCTGGTGGGCGGCGCCGGCCGCGGCCGAGCCCTGGAGGCCGACCTCGATGCGGGCGGCGTTCATGAGGTGGAACATGATCTTCATGCCTTCCAGCTCCTCACCGAGCAGGAAGCCTTCGCAACCGTCGTTCTGGCCGAAGACGAGGGTGCAGGTGGGCGAGCCGTGGATGCCCATCTTCTCTTCGATGTTGTTGGTGTAGACGTCGTTGGGCTTGCCGAGCGAGCCGTCCGGGTTGACCCTGACCTTGGGCACGATGAACAGCGACAGGCCCTTGGTGCCGACGGGCGCGTCCGGGGTCCGCGCGAGCACGAGGTGGATGATGTTGTCGGTGAGGTTGTGGTCGCCGCCGGTGATGAAGATCTTCTCGCCGGAGATCATGTACCGGCCGTCGGCCTTCTTGACCGCCTTCGTCTTGGAGGCGCCGACGTCGGAGCCGGCCTGGGCCTCGGTCAGGCACATCGTTCCGGCCCACTCGCCGGCGTAGAGCTTCTCGATGAACAGCGCCTTCTGCTCGTCGGTGCCGAAGTGCTCGATGATGGCGCCCGCTCCGCGCGTCAGCATCAGGGTCAGCGACAGCGAGGGGTTGGAGCCGGAGAAGAACTCGTTGACCGCGGTGCCGACCGACTCGGGCAGGCCCATGCCGCCGAACTCCGGGCTCGCGAGCAGGCCGATCCAGCCGCCCTCCCGCACCGTGTCCCACACCGGCTTGAAGGGCGCCGGCACGGACACCGCGCCATCGTTCCACTGTGCGCCGATGCGGTCCCCCTCCTCGTTGCAGGCGGCCATCTGCTCGCGGGCGATCTTCAGCGCCTCGTCGATGACCATGCCCACGTTCTCGGCGTCCCAGTCGGCGAACCTCTCCGCGGCGAGGATCTTCTCGACCCCGAGCCACTCGAAGAGCTGGAACCTCACGTCACGCATATCTACTTTGTAGTCCACTGCCGGCCTCCTTGAGGGGGATGGGGATGAAACGAGCTCTCAATATGAATGAACACTCATTCATTCTCTCCGAACTGCGGCACGAAATCAAGCGCTTTTCGTCCGGGTGCGGCATGGCAATTCGTCGCCGCCGAAGCCGTCCGCAGCCAGCCCGCTCCGCCGGTGACGACTTGCAGGAAAGCCGGCCTGACGGCCGGCTTTCGGGGTTCGAACGTTCACGAGATCACGAACGACGGTGGTGGCTAACCTCGGCGGGGTCCGCGCTCCCGTCCGCCGCCGCGGCGGTCGTCGCGTCCGCGCCCGCCGGGGCGGCCGCCGCGCGAGTCGCGCGGGGGCGCCGCCTCGCGCTCGGGGATCTCCTCGCCGCGGGCCCGCATCTCGTCCTCGAGGATGACCCGGCGCGAGAGCTTGATGCGGTCGTTGGCGTCGATGTCGATGATGCGGACCTTGAGGGTGTCGCCCTCGGTGATGACGTCCCGGATGTCGGGGATCCGCTCCAGGGAGAGCTCCGAGATGTGGACCAGGCCGTCGTGGTTGGGCAGGATCTCGACAAAGGCTCCGTAGGGCTCGATGCGCCGCACGATGCCGTCGAACTCCTCGCCGATCTCGGGCTGGCGCGTGAGGCTTTCGATCATCGCGATCGCCTTGCGCGCAGCGTCCTGGTCGGAGGTTGCGATCTCGACGGTGCCGTCGTCCTCGACGTTGATCTTGGCGCCGGTCGTGTCGACGATGTGCCGGATCATCTTGCCGCCGGGCCCGATGACGTTGCGGATCCGGTCGACGTCGATCTTGATCTTGAAGATCCGCGGCGCAAAAGGTGAGATCTCGGCGCGGCCCTCGCTGATGGCGCCGGCCATGGCGGCCAGGATCTGCAGCCGGCCACGCCTGGCCTGCTCGAGTGCCTCCTCGAGGATGTTGCGGGCGAGGCCCTCGACCTTGATGTCCATCTGCAGGGCGGTGATGCCGTTGGCGGTGCCGGCGACCTTGAAGTCCATGTCGCCGTAGTGGTCCTCCTGGCCTGCGATGTCGGTGAGAACGGCGTAGCGGCCGCGTTCGGAGACGAGGCCCATCGCGATGCCGGCGACCGCGCTCGTCAGCGGTGCGCCCGCGTCCATCATGGCCATCGACGCGCCGCACACCGAGGCCATCGACGACGAGCCGTTGGACTCCAGGATGTCCGAGACCACGCGCATCGTGTAGGGGAAGGTCCCGCTGTCCGGGATCACCGCTGACAGCGCCCGCCGCGCGAGCGCGCCGTGGCCGATCTCACGCCTGCCGGGTCCGCGGAGGAACTTCACCTCGCCGACCGAGAACGGTGGGAAGTTGTAGTGCAGCATGAAGGGCTGGCGGGAGTCGCCCTCGAAGCTCTCGATGAGCTGCGAGTCGTCGGCGGTGCCGAGGGTGCAGGTCACCAGGGCCTGGGTCTCGCCGCGGGTGAAGAGGGCCGAGCCGTGGGCGCGCGGCAGAACGCCGACCTCGCAGCTGAGCTGGCGGATCTCGTCGAAGGCGCGCCCGTCGAGGCGCTGCCGGCGGTCGAGGATGGTCTCGCGGGTGATCTCCTTGACCATGTCGTGGAAGATCTTCTTCACCCATGGGCCGCGCTCGGCGGACTCATCCTCGGCAAGCGCGTCGAGGGCCTGCTGGCGCACGGCATCGGCCGCCGCCTTCTGTGCGAACTTGCCGCGCACGTGCAGGGCCTCGCGCAGGGGCTCGGTCCAGCGGGCGCGGAGTGCCGCCGCGAAGTCCGACGGCCAGGGCGCGGGCTCGGCCGTGAACGGCTTCTTGACGATGCCGGCCTCGGCGACGATCTCCCGCTGCAGGGCGATGATGCGCTTGATCTCACGGTGGGCCAGGTCGAGGGCGTCGAGGATGACCTGCTCCGGGAGCTCGTTGGCACCGCACTCCACCATCGCGAGCGCGTCCTCGGTGCCGGCGACCACGAGGTCGAGCTCGCTGCGCTCGCTCTCCTCGTAGGTCGGGAAGACCACGAAGCGGCCGTCGATCCGCGCGACGCGCACGCCGGCGAGCGCGGCCTCGTAGGGAATGTCGGCCGCCAGCAGCAGGGCCAGCGAGGCGCCCGAGATGCCGTGGATGTCCGGGCTGAAGTCGTCGTCGGCCGAAACCACCCAGGCGATGACCTGGGTCTCCCGGTAGTAGCCGTCGGGGAACAGGGGCCTGAGGCCGCGATCGATGAGCCGGCAGGTCAGAATCTCGCGCTCGGTGGGACGGCCCTCGCGCTTGAAGAAGCCACCCGGGATGCGGCCCCCCGCGTAGGTGTTCTCGCGGTAGTCCACCGTCAAGGGCATGAAGTCCACGCCCTGGCGAATGCTCTGCTCGGAGCAGGCGGTGACGAGCACCATGGTGTCGCCCATCCGTACGGTGGTCGATCCGTCCGCCTGCTTGGCGATCTTTCCGGTCTCGAAAGATAGGGTCTTGCCGTCGATCTCGACGGACTTCGAAATGACTCTCATTCAGCTTTCCAATCTTCAGGCTCGGGCGACCCGGCCCGCGCGTCCGCCGCAGTTGAGGCGGGGCGAGGGCCGGCAGCGCACCGGCCTGCGTGTGCTCAGCCTCGCAGCCCGAGCCGATCCACGAGCTGGCGGTACCGGGTGATGTCCTTGGCCTTCAGGTACTCGAGGAGCCGGCGCCGGCGGCCGACCAGCCGCAGCAGGCCGCGACGGGAGTGGAAATCCTTCTTGAAGGACTTGAAGTGCTCCGTCAGGTACTGGATACGGCGGGTCAGCAGCGCGACCTGCACCTCGGGCGACCCGGTATCGGTCGGGTGGGTGCGGTACTCGTCAATGATCGTCGGTTTTTGAACGTCGAAGTGACTCATCCATTCCTCCACTGTCCTCCGGTGGCGAGGAGGCATCGGTACGGTACCAGGAAGTGGGTTTTCTGGCAATATTTCACGGCTCGATCGACCTCAGTCCGCCGCGCTCGCGGTGGCGCCCGAGAGGTCGAGAACAACCGCGGGCGCGATGTTGAGCGTGCGCCCGCGGGCGAGCAGCGCGCGGATTTCGCCGATGCCGAGGAGCCTCCCGTCGTGGTCGCGCACCGCGATGCTCGAGCCGGCAGCCAGGCCGTCGACTCCCGGGCTGAAGACCATCACCTCCTGGCCGTGTGTGAAGCGGCCGGCGGCCGTGGGGTTGAGCTTCACACTGGGGAACGGCAGCTCGATGCCGTCGAGAGGGACCCAGGCGGGCCCACCGATGATCCCCGCGGCGTCGCCGGTCGTGAGCGTCGTCTGGGCGAGGGCCTGCTCCGCCCGATAGGGTCCGATCGCGAGGCGGTGGAGCTTCTCGAGGTGGGCTCCGCAGCCCAGCGCCCGGCCGATGTCATGCGCGAGCGAGCGGACGTAGAAGCCGGTCGAGGTGGTTGCTCGCACCTCGAGCAGGCCCGGCTCCCGCACCGCGAGCTCGAGCGTCTCGACCCGGACGATCTTGGGCTCCGGCGACACGGCCTCGCCGTTGCGGGCCATTTCGTAGAGCCTCTTGCCGGCGATCTTCTTGGCCGAGTACGGCGGGGCGAGCTGCTGGATCTCGCCTCGAAACTGCGCCTCCAGACGCTCCAGGGCCGGCCGGTCGAGGGCGGGCGGCTCGCCGCGCGGCTCGGTCGCCTCGCCCTCGCTGTCGTAGGTGGTGGTGGCGTGGCCGAGACGGATGAGCCCCTCGTAGCACTTGTCCCAGTGGAGCAGGAACTGCTGCAGTCGGGTGGCCTGCCCGACGCAGAGGAGGAGCAGGCCCTCGGCCAGGGGGTCGAGGGTCCCGGTGTGGCCGATGCGCCGCTCGCCCAGGGCCTTGCGGGCCATGTCGACGACGTCGTGCGAGGTCGGCCCGGCGAGCTTGTGGACCGGCAGCAGGCCGTGGTGGAGAGCCGGCCGGCGCCGGCTCACAGCCCGACTCCGAGGGCGGCGGCCACCGCGGCGGCCACCCGGGCTTCGACCTCGGGCAGCGGACCCGTGACGGTGCAGCCGGCGGCGTTGACGTGGCCGCCGCCGCCGAAGGACTCGGCGACCGCGCGCACGTCGACCCCACCGCGGGACCTCAGGCTGATGCGCACCACCCCCGGCTGCCACTCCTTGAAGTAGGCGACCGCCTCGACGCCGGCGATCGAGCGGGGCACGTTGACGATCTCCTCGGTGTCCTCGGGACCAGCGCCGGCGCGGGCGAAGGCCCCCTCGTCGGCGGTGATCAGCGCGAGCTTGCCGCCGCCGACGATCCGCAGGCTGCGGAGCGCCTCGCCGAGCAGGCGCACCGACGCCAGGCTGCGGTGGTTGTGGATCCAGTTCGCGACCTCGGTCGGCCTGGCGCCGCCATCGACCATCTCGGCCGCCGCGCGAAACGCGCGCCCCGTCGCATTGGAGTAGCGGAAGTCGCCGGTGTCGGTGGTCAGCGCGACGAGCATGGAGGTGGCGGCCGCCGCAGACGGCACGATCCCGGCCTCCCCGAACATCCGCCACACCATCTCGCCGACTGCGGGCGACTCGGGGTCGAGGTAGTTGGTGACGCCGTAGCCGGGGTTGTCGGGGTGGTGGTCGATGTTGAGGATCGGCAGACGGGTGAGCTGGTCGAAGCCGGTACGGTCGAGGCCGGGGCACTCGACTGTGATCACCAGGTCGAAACCATCGGGGAAGTCCTCCGGCAGGCGGTCGGAGACCTCGATCGCCTCGATGCCCGGCAGCTGGCCGAGGTTGGCGGGTGTCGGGTCGCGGTTGACGATGGCGGTCTGCACACCGAGGCGGCTCGCGAGCTCGGCGAGGCCGAGCTCGGAGCCGATGGCGTCGCCGTCGGGGTTGCGATGGCAGGTCACCAGGGCCCGGTACGCCTTCTTCAGGCGCCCGATCGCGTCGCCGGGTTCGCGGCTCGTGGCGGTCATGGGTCCTCCTCGCCGGTCGCAGGCGCCGTGTCGGAACCGGGCTTCAGGAGCCCTTCGTCGCTGAGGCGGTCGAAGAGGCGTTCCATACGATCGCCGTACTCGTAGCTGGTGTCGCGTCGGAACTCGAGGGTGGGCACGACCCGCATGCGCATCCGCTGGCCGAGCTCGCGGCGCAGGAATGGTGCCGCCGCCGCGAAGCCGTCGCCGGCCTGACGTTCCCGCTCGGCGTCCCCGACAACCGAGAAGTAGACCTGGGCCTTGCTGCGGTCCGCCGACAACCGGATGCTCGAGATGGTGACCTGCGCGAGGCGCGGGTCCTTGACCCCGTCGAGCAGCAGCCCGGCGAGCACTGCGCGGATCTCGCCCGCCAGGCGCGCGTTGCGATCGAATGCCTTGTCCCGCACGATGACTCCGTTCTCGGCCCGGGCTCAGACCTCGAAGATCTCGACCTGCCAGCTCAGCACCTCGCCCTCCCAGCTGCCGGCGACGGTCTCCTCGACCCGCTGCAGCTTCGCATCCAGGTCCGAGGAGCTCGACGAGAGCGCGCAGATGGCGAGGCGCGCCCGCTGGTGGAGGTCCTGGTGGCCGTTCTCGATCACCAGGACCTGGTGGCGGCTCCTGATCCTCTCCACCAGGCCCCGCACCGGGGCCCGCTTGGCCTTGAGGCTGCGCGCCTCGGGGAGGTGAAGCTCCACGAGCGCTACGCCGACGTATGTTTCTCCGCTCATTTTCAGTGCCGTCACCGGGGCGCGGGCCCCGGCTGCGATCAGAGCTCCGGTGCGATCTCGATCATGCGGTAGGCTTCGATGATGTCGCCCACCTTGATGTCCTGGTAGCGCTCGAGGCCGATGCCGCAGTCGAAGCCCTGTCGAACCTCGGATGCGTCGTCCTTGAAGCGACGGAGCGAGGCCATCTCGCCCTCGTAGATCACCACGTTGTCGCGCAGCAGCCGCACCTTGGCGGTGCGCGTGATGACGCCTTCGATCACATGGCTGCCGGCGATGGACCCGATCTTCGGGACCTTGAAGACCTCGCGGACCTCCGCCCGGCCGAGCTCCTCCTCGCGGTACTCGGGCTCGAGCAGGCCGACCATCGCCTTCTTGACGTCGTCCACCAGGTCGTAGATGACGGTGTAGAGCCTGATGTCCACCTGCTCGGCCTCGGCGAGCTCCCGGGCGGTGCGCTCCGGGCGCACCGCGAAGCCGACGATGATGGCGTTCGACGCGGAGGCGAGCATCACGTCATTGGTGGTGATGGCGCCGACCGATCCGTGCAGGACGTTGATCTTCACCTTCTCCGTGCCGAGGCTGATGAGGGTCTCCCGCAGGACCTCGACGGAGCCCTGCACGTCCGCCTTGATGACGACGTTGAGCTCGCGGGTCTCGCTCTCGGCGATCTGGTCGAACAGGGTGTCGAGAGAGACCTTCCGGTTCCCCGTGAGGCCCTCCTCGCGGTCGCGCTGGCTGCGGAAGGTCGCGACCTCCACCGCCCTCGCCTCGCTCTCGGTCGCCTGCAGGACGTCGCCCGCCGCCGGCACGCCCTCGAAGCCCGTGATCTCGATGGGGTCCGAGGGTCCCGCGGAGTCGATCCGCGCGCCGGCGTCGTCGGTGATGGCGCGCACGCGGCCCCAGGTCGAACCGCAGAAGAAGAAGTCGCCGATCTCGAGCACGCCCTGTTGGATGAGCACCGTGGCAACGGTGCCGCGGCCCTTCTCCTTGCGCGCCTCGAGCACGACCCCGCGGGCGGCGCCTTCGGCGGCTGCCTTGAGGTCCCTCAGCTCGGCCACGAGGAGGATCATGTCGAGCAGGTCGCTGATGCCCTGCTTCTTCTTGGCCGACACCGCGACCGACGGCACCTCGCCGCCCCACTCCTCGACCAGAATGTCGTTCTCCGCCAGCTGCTGTTTGACGCGGTCCGGGTTGGCATTCGCCTTGTCGATCTTGTTGATGGCGACGATCAGGGGCACGTTGGCAGCCCGGGCGTGGTTGATCGCTTCCCTGGTCTGCGGCATGACGCCGTCGTCGGCCGCCACCACCAGCACGACGATGTCGGTCACCTGCGCACCCCGGGCGCGCATCTGGGTGAAGGCCTCGTGGCCGGGGGTGTCGACGAAGACCACCCGCCTGCCGTCCGTGGTCGTGATGCGCGAGGCGCCGATGTGCTGCGTGATGCCGCCGGCCTCCTGCTCGGCGACGCGGCTCGAGCGGATCGCGTCGAGCAGCGAGGTCTTCCCGTGGTCGACGTGGCCCATCACGGTCACCACCGGCGG
Organism: Thermoanaerobaculales bacterium; assembly: GCA_025456385.1. Lineage (GTDB taxonomy): Bacteria > Acidobacteriota > Thermoanaerobaculia > Thermoanaerobaculales > Sulfomarinibacteraceae > Sulfomarinibacter. The sequence continues at coordinate 11,344 of JALOKS010000020.1, forward strand.
CCGCGGGAGGAGCGGCCCCGAGGCCTCGTCGCCCTCCTCACGCTCGAAGTCGATGAGGTCCTCGGCGGAGGCGACCATGGCGTCGATGCCGAGGTCGGTGCAGATCTCCTCTGCCAGCTCGTGCGGCAGGGACTGGTTGGTGGTGACCATCACCCCCTTCTGGATGAGGAGGCCGAGCAGGTCCTTGGCGGTGACGTTGAGCTTCTCGGCCAGCTCGCGGGCCGTGACCATCTCGGAGAGGATGATCGGTCCTTCCGGCTTCTCGCCATCCCGGAACTGGACGCTGCGGGTCGGGCGGGGCGGCGCGCTCGTCTGCTCCTCGTCCTGGCGGCGGCGCCGGGCCTTCTTCGCGGGCCGTCCGGGCACCGGCCGCGGCGCCGGGCGGGCGCCCGCTCCAGCCTCCTGCTGGCCTTTGAGCTTCTGCTCCTCGAACTTGTGCAGCAGCTCGCGGATCTCCTTGGCGTCGGCCGCGGCCTTGGCCTTCTTGCCGGTGCCCCGGGCCACGGTCTTCGCGGCCTTGCGCTCCTTGTCGACCTTCTTCTGGTCGGCGAGGCGCGCCCGGATCTCGTCCGGCGACAGCTCGCGGAGGCTCTGCTCGAGGGGGGTCTTGGCGCGGCTCGGGCGAACGCGCGTCGGCGCCGCCTCTTCGCCCGCCACGCGGCCGGCGGTCAGCTCTTCCTCGGTGATCTCCACCTCGGGCTTGGCCTCGGCGTCGTCCTCGGCCTCCTCCTCCTCGAACTCGTGCTCTTCGGCAGGAGCGGCGGGCGCGGCGACCTCGGCTTCGGTCGGTCCTTCCAACGCAGCGGCTTCGGCCGACGCGGACTCCGCCGCGGCCTCCGCGGCGACCTCGGCCTCGACCTCGGCCACAGCCGCCTCGTCTTCGGACGGGGCCGCCTCGAGCTCGGCCTCGGCAGCCGCCTTCTTCTCGGCTACGACCTCCTGGATGGTCTTCTTGGTGTCGACGACCTGGCGCTTGCGGCGGCGGGCGAGCCGGTCCTTCGCGGACGCGGCCGCGCTCTCGTCCTCCTTCTTCTCATGGCGGACGATCACCTCACGCGGGCGCCGCTGCAGCGTCTCGCCCGTGATGATCGCGCGAACAGTTGACAGGTCGAGGGTGTCCTCCTCGGAAGAGACCGTCACCCCGATGGAGCGCAGCTTGAAGATCAGCTCTGCCGGGGTGATGCCCATCGTGTGGGCAAGGTCGACGACTCGGAGCTGCTGCATACTGCCTCACTCCTCCCCGATCACGGATTCCTGCTGATCGGCAAGACTCTCCTCGAGGGTGCGGCCGGCCATGTCGAGGAGCTTCTTCGCGGTCACCGGCCCGATGCCGGGAATGCTCGAAAGCTCCTCCGCGTCGCGCGCCAGCACGTCCTGAACGGTGTGGATGCCGTGCCCAACCAGCCGCTCGCGCAGGCGGTCGGTCAGCATCGGCATGTCTTCGAGCGGGATGAGCTCGTCGTACGACACGGCGGCCGGGGCCTCGAGCTCGGGGATCTCCTCGTCGGCCGACAGGCCCTCCATCTCGCGCAGCATGGAGGCGAGGGCGGACGCGAGCTCGTCCTTGACCGCCTCCTGGCTCTTGATCTCGATGCGGCTGTCGAGGAGCTTGGACGCCAGGCGCACGTTCTGCCCCCGCTTGCCGATCGCCAGCGACAGCTGCTCGCTGCCGACGATGACGTCGAGCACCATCTCCTTGCGCTGCTCGGTCATCGGCTGACCCTCCTCGTCGAGAATCGGCTGCCCGTTCTCGTCGCGGGCGGTCACCCTCACCGGCTCCTCACGGACAGCGACGCGGTTGATCTTGGCCGGCGAAAGAGCGTTCTGGGCGAAGGTCACGAGGTCGCTGTTGTAGGGAATGATGTCGATCTTCTCGCCTTTGAGCTCGCGGGTGATGGCCTGGACCCGCGACCCCTTGAGGCCGACGCAGGCCCCCACCGGGTCGACGTCCGAGTCCCGCGAGGTGACCGCGACCTTCGCCCGCTCGCCCGGCTCGCGCACGCAGCGTTTGATGATGACGGTGCCGTCGTAGATCTCCGGCACCTCCATCTCGAGGAGCTTCTCGAGCAGCATCGGCGAGGTGCGCGAAAGGACGACTTGGGGCCGGTTGGCGTCCATCGTGATGTCGACGACCACCGCACGCACGCGGTCGCCCTGGCTGTAACGCTCGTGACGCACCTGGTGGCTGCGCGGGATGATGCCTTCGGTGTCGCCGAGCTCGACGATCAGCGAGCCCCGGTCCATGCGCTTGACGATGCCGTTGATCATGTCGCCGACGCGGTTGGCGTAGTTGCGGTAGACCACCGCCCTCTCGGCCTCGCGGACCCGCTGGAACAGCACCTGGCGGGCCGACTGGGCGGCGATTCGCCCGAGCACCGAGGTGTCGAGCGGCTCGAGCTTGATCACGCCGCCGACCTTCGCCTCGGGGTCGACCGCCAGAGCCTCCTCGATGGAGACCTCGATCTCGGGATCCTCCACCTCCTCGACCACCGTGCGCGCGGTCCAGGACTGGACCTCGCCGCTGTCGACGTTGATGTCGGTGTGGACGTTGCGCACCTTGTAGTGCTTGCGGGCAGCGGAGGAGATCGCCTCGGCGACGGCCTCGACGAGCTTCTCGGTCTCGATGTCCCGCTCCGCGGCCATCTGCCGCACCAGCATGTTGATGTCGAGCTTCATGAACGGGTTTTCCCTTCACTCATGATTGAGTTCCAGTCCACCTCGAGGCGCGCCTCGAAGATGTCCTCGAGACGGAAACGCAGCTCCTGACCGGTGTCGCTCTCGACTCGCACCGCATCGCCCTCCAGCCCCATCAGCTGTCCCACCACCATGCGGTGCTCGCGGTAGCCCGGCTTCAGACGGAGCCTGACGCGGCGGCCCGTGAATCGCTCGTAGTCGAGCGGGCGGTAGAGCTTGCGATCGAGGCCCGGTGACGACACCTCGAGCACGTAGTGGTGCTGGATCGGGTCCTCGACGTCGAGGATCGCCGAAGCCTGCCGCGACACCGTCGCGCAGCGGTCGAGGTCGACCCCCTCGGGCCCGTCCACGACCAGGCGCAGCACGGTCTTCGGGCCCGAGCCCACGACCTCGGTCGCGAGCAGCTCGAGCCCTTCCGCGGCCACCATCGCGGCGAGCTGGTCCTGAATGGCCTGGTCCAGTTTCATGCCTCTCTCCGCTGCAGAAAAAAAAGTGGGCCTCGGGCCCACTTTCAAGTCGAAAGCAGCAGCGGGCGTTATAGCACAGGTGGACCGGCGGCCGCAAGCATGGCGGCCGCTAGAATGTGACGATGTCGTGGATGATGCGCGAGATCAGGGAACGCGGCGGTGCGGTCCCCTGTGACGCCTTCATGGAGCTCGCGTTGTACCATCCGCAGCACGGGTACTACGCGAGCGGGCGGCCTCGCTACGGGCGCGAGGGCGACTACCTGACCGCGCCGACCGCCTCGGAATGGTACCCGCGGTTGGTGGTGCGCCTGCTGCGGCACCTCGCGGAGCACGGCGGGCCCCTGCGCCTGGTGGAGGTCGCGGCCGGCGACGGGAGCCTCCTCGCCGGGGTGCTCGATGGCCTCGGTCCAGCCGGTGCCGGTCCACTCCGTGAGGTGGTCGCGGTCGAGCGGTCGCGAGCCATGCGGGTGCGGCTCGAGGCCCTGCTCGCAGCAGCCTCGGGCCGCGTGGTCGCCGACCCCTCCTCGGTCCCGTCATCCGCTGCGCCGACGGTCATTCACGCCTCCGAGCTGTACGACGCGCTGCCGGTGGCGCGGGCGGTCGGCCGCGGGGGCGGCCTCGCCGAGCTCTGGGTGGCGGCGGGCGAGGGCGGTCTGGCCTGGGTCGAGCGGCCGGCGCGGGAGGAGGTCGCCGCCTACTTCGGCCGCCACGGCGTCGCGCTCGAGGAGGGGCAGATCGGGGAGGCGAGCCTCGGGGCGGAGGGGCTGCACAGGCGGCTGCTGCAGGGGGCCGCGGGCGCGGGCCTCTGCCTGGTCCTCGACTACGGCTACGAGGCGCGGCGCCTCTACGATCCCCGCGGCCGCCGCGGCGGCTCCCTGACCACCTACGCCGGCCACCGCTTCGGGCGCGACCCGCTCGCGGCGCCGGGGGAGGCCGACCTCACGGCGCACGTCAACTGGGACGACCTGCGCCGCGCGGCCGCCACGGCCGGCTGGACCGAGATCGGGCTGTGGCCGCTCGCCGAGTTCCTGCTGCGGGCGGGCCTCGCCGCCGAGCTCGAGGAGCGCGGCCTCGGCCCGGACGCGGAGCTCGACGCCGCCGCCTTCAGCACCCGCCAGGAGCTCAAGCGGCTCCTCGACCCCGACGGCATGGGCTCCGATCTCAAGATGCTGGTTCAGGCCAGAGGCGGGATGGTCGACGCTGCACGGTCGGCCTTGCGCCTCGATCTCTGATCTTCGACGTCGACCTCGGTTCCGCTCCCGATGGAATGGCCGCCGGCCGCGGATGGTGAGCGCGATCCGTCCCAATCAGTGACCCTGGCGCCAGGTCATAAATACACCCGCCCCTCGGAAAACCGTCGCGCGTCGCGCGCGTCGTTTTTCCGTGGGTGGGCTCGTACGGTTCCGGCTTTCGTCAGCTCCGCAGCATGTCGAGCAGCCGTTTGACGTCAGCGACGAGGTTGGCGATCGGAGTCGGCCGTTTGACGCCGTCGCGGCGCAGGCTGAGCTCGACCTCGCCGGCGGCGAGGCCGCGCTGGCCGAGCACCACCCGCACCGGGAAGCCGATCAGGTCCATGTCGTTGAACTTGACCCCCGGCCGCTCGGGGCGGTCGTCGAAGACGACGTCG
>JALOKS010000201.1 GCA_025456385.1 Thermoanaerobaculales bacterium
CCTCCTCCACAGCCTGCCCGGGAAGGGTCACGGCCGCGACGAGGTGCGCCGCCGGGTGCTGGAGGCGGTCCGCGGCGAGAGCCTGCAGCTGATCGTGGTCTTCGACGGCCCGCCGCCGGCCGGGGCGCCGGACACCGAGCTCCTGGGCCGGGTCACGGTTCGCTACAGCGGTGCGCGCTCGGCCGACGACCTGATCCTCGCCCTGATTCCATCGGGCGGCAGCGCGAGCCAGTGGGTGGTGGTTTCCGACGACCGCGGGCTGCGGGAGCGCGTGCGGCGCCGCGGCGGCGCCGTCAGGTCGCTCGCCGAGTGGCGGGGCCGGCGCCCGCGGCGCCGGCCGCTGCGCGAGGCCGAGCACGCCCTGTCGCCGCGCGAGCTCGCCGAGTGGGAGGCGTATTTCTCCGGCGGCGCCGACCGCGAGGAGCGCTGAACGGCCGCTTGGCAGACCGAAGCTTGGGCGCTAGACTGCCGGGCGCGGCGCAAGGCCGCGGGAGGCAGCGACCATGAGCGACATCCTGCACGACATCAAGACCTTCTTCGCGGACCTCGGGCTCCACCTCGAGCTCGGGATCAAGAAGTCCAATCTCGGCGCCTGCACCGGGGAGTGGATCGCGCCCGAAGAGGAGAGGAAGCTGGTCTCGATCAACCCTTCGAGCGGCGAGCCGATCGCTTCGATCATCCAGGCCGACGATGCGGCCTACGAGAAGGTCATGACGGCGGCAGCGGCCGCCTTCAGCACCTGGCGGATGGTTCCCGCCCCGCAGCGCGGCGAGATCGTGCGCGAGCTCGGCAACGAGCTGCGCGTCTTCAAGGAGCCGCTCGGGCGGCTGGTCTCCCTGGAGATGGGCAAGATCCACTCCGAGGGCCTCGGCGAGGTCCAGGAGATGATCGACATGTGCGACTTCGCCGTCGGTCTGTCACGCCAGCTGTACGGGCCGACGATGATGTCGGAGCGCTCGCGCCACCGCATGTACGAGCAGTGGCACCCGCTGGGCGTGGTCGGCGTCGTGACCGCCTTCAACTTTCCGGTCGCGGTCTGGGCCTGGAACGCGGCCCTGGCCGCGGTGTGCGGCGACACCACGGTGTGGAAGCCGTCCTCCGACACGCCGCTGACCGCGGTCGCGGTCCAGCACATCTGCAACCGCGTGATGAAGCGCCATGATCTCACCGGCGTCTTCAACCTCGTGATCGGCCCCGGCCGCACGGTCGGCGAGCGGATGATCAACGACCCCAGGGTGCCGCTGGTCTCGTTCACCGGCTCGACGGCGATGGGACGGCACGTTGCCGAGGCCACCTCGCGCCGCTTCGGCCGCTCGATCCTCGAGCTCGGCGGCAACAACGCCATCATCGTCACCGCGGACGCGGACCTCGACCTCGCGGTGCGGGCGATCCTGTTCGCGGCGGTCGGCACGGCGGGCCAGCGCTGCACGAGCCTGCGCCGCCTCTTCCTCCACGAGAGCATCGCCGACCAGGTCGTCGGCCGCCTGCTCAAGGCCTACCCCAGCATCACCATCGGCGATCCCCTCGAGAAGGGGGTGCTCATGGGCCCGCTGGTCAACCAGGACGCGGTCGACGCGTACGTCGCGGCCCTCGAGGCGATCCGGGCCCAGGGCGGCGAGATCCTCTACGGCGGCGGCCGTATCCAGCGGCCGGGCTTCTTCGTCGAGCCGACGATCGTCAGGGCGCCGCCCGAGCTCGCCATGGCGCGCGAGGAGACCTTCGCGCCGATCCTCTACGTCTTCGAGTACACGAGCCTGGACGAGGCGATCGCGATGCACAACTCGGTCGACCAGGGGCTGTCGTCGGCGATCTTCACCGAGAGCCTGCGCGCGGCCGAGCGCTTCCTCTCGCACGAGGGCTCGGACTGCGGCATCGCCAACGTCAACATCGGCACCTCGGGGGCCGAGATCGGCGGCGCCTTCGGTGGCGAGAAGGAGACCGGGGGCGGCCGCGAGGCCGGCTCCGACGCCTGGAAGGCCTACATGCGGCGCCAGACCTGCACCATCAACTGGGGCGGCGAGCTGCCCCTCGCGCAGGGCGTGAAGTTCGAGCTGGAGTGATTCCGACCGCTGCCGGCTGCTAGGATGTCCGCGATGGACGCCCGGCTGCTGATCGTCGACGACGACGCCGGCGTGCGCAAGGTCCTGCTGCGGATCCTGGGCGGCGCCGGCTACGAGGTGGAGGAGGCCGGCGATGCCTTCCAGGCCCTGGAGGCGCTGGACGCGAGCCCGCCCGACGCCGCCCTTCTCGACATCAAGATGCCGGGCATGGACGGGCTGTCGCTGCTCGACAACCTGCGGCGGCGGGGCCTCGAGATCCCGGTCATCATCCTCACCGGCCACGGCGACGAGTTCACCTCGCGGGAGTGCCTGGAGGCGGGTGCGGCCGGCTACCTGACCAAGCCCCCGGACCGCGCCGAGCTCCTGCTCGCCGTGCGCGGGGCGGTCGCCCAGGGGCGGATCGCCCGCGCTGCCTCCGAGTCGGCCGAGCCGCCGCCGCTGCTCGGTGCGAGCTCCGCTTTGCGGCAGCTCCGCGACGAGATCGCGCGGGTCGCGCCGTCGCACGCGACGGTGATGGTGCAGGGCGAGTCCGGCACCGGCAAGGAGCTGGTGGCGCGCCGCCTGCACCACCTCTCGGGCCGCGCGCGCCGTCCCTTCGTGCGGGTCAACTCGGCGGCGATTCCGGAGGAGCTCATCGAGTCCGAGCTCTTCGGCCACGAGAAGGGCTCCTTCACCGGCGCCCACCGGCGGCAGGTCGGCAAGTTCGTGCAGGCCGACGGCGGCACCATCTTCCTCGACGAGGTCGGCGACATGAGCCTCAAGACCCAGGCCAAGGTGCTGCGGGTCCTTCAGGACGGCGAGGTCGAGCCGGTGGGGGCGGGGGAGGCCTTCCAGGTCGACGTGCGGGTCATCGCCGCGAGCAACAAGGACCTGGTCGCCGAGGTCCGCGCGGGGAGGTTCCGCGAAGACCTCTACTACCGGCTGGCGGTGGTGGTGCTGCGCACGCCGCCGCTGCGCGAGCACCCCGAGGACATCCCGCCGCTGGTCGAGCACCTGACGGCGCAGTTCTGCCGTGAGTACAACCGGCGCCCGAAGACCTGGAGCGACGAAGCCCTCGCCCAGCTCGCGCGCCACGCCTGGCCGGGCAACGTGCGCGAGCTCAAGAACGTCGTCGAGCGCGCCGTCATCATGGAGCTCGACGACACGATCACGCGGGTCGAGCTGCCGGTGCAGCCCAGCGACGGGGCGGTCGGCGCGCTTCTCGACATCGGCTCGCTCGCCGAGTTTCAGCGCCAGTCCGAGATCGCCTACCTGCTCCACCATCTCGAGCGCAACGGCTGGAACGTCGCCGCCACCGCGCGCGTGATCGGTACGCCGCGCTCCAACCTGTACAAGAAGATGCGTGCCTACGGCATCGAGAGGGACGGCGAGTGACCGAGCCCGTGACGCTTGCCGAGCTGACCGCCTGCGGGGCCCACCAACGCGGCCACTTCATGCTCTCGTCCGGCCTCCACTCCGGCGACTACCTGCAGTGCGCCCTCTACCTCGCGCAGCCCCGGCGGGCGGCGAGGGCCGGCGGGCTGCTGGCGGAGCTCGTGCGCGCGGCCGGGCTGGCGCCGGAGCTCGTCGTCGCCCCCGCGATGGGCGGCCTCATCATCGGCCACGAGGCGGCCCGCGCCCTCGACCTGCCCTTCCTCTTCAGCGAGCGCGAGGCGGGCGCCATGACCCTGCGCCGCGGCTTCGCCCTCGCCCCGCGGCAGCGCGTGCTCGTGGTCGAGGACGTGGTCACCACCGGCCGGTCGACCCGCGAGGTCTTCGCGATCGTCGCGCGGGCCGGCGCCGAGGTGATCGGCGTCGGCTCGTTGGTCAACCGCTCGGGCCTCGACACCCCCTTCGCACCCCTGCCGAGCCGGCACCTGCTCGCCGCCGCCTTCCCGACCTGGCCGGCGGGCGACTGCCCCCTGTGCCGCGACGGCGTGCCGATCGCCAAGCCCGGCTCGCGGCCGATCGCATAGTCAATTCTCAATTCTGAATTCTCAATTTTGAATTTCCCTGCACCCTTCCGCAGAACGGGGGTGCGGGTGGGAACTCAAAATTCAAAATTGAGAATTCAGAATCGAGAACTCGAAGTTCCTGACTTCGAGAATGGCGTCCGGTTCGCGAGCGCGCTGACGGGTCAGAAGTTCACGGACGGTCAGCCCGAGCAGGGGGTGCACCCAGCCCGGCGCCACCTCGGCCGCTGGATCGAGGGCGAAGCGCCGCTCGTGGAGGCGGGGGTGGGGAAGCTCGAGCAGCGGACCTCGGCACACCAGGCCCTCGGCGAGCAGCAGGTCGAGGTCGAGGGCGCGCGGCCCCCACCGCTCCTCCCGCGACCGCTCGCGGCCGGCGGCGGCCTCGAGCGCGCGGCAGCGGGCGAGCAGCTCGCGCGGGCCGCGCGGCCAGGAGACGACCGCCGCCGCATTGAGGTAAGCGGGCTGCGGCGGGCCGATCGCACGTGTCCTCCAGAGCCGCGAGACGCGCGCGACGCGGCCCTCGGCCGCGAGGGCCGCGAGCGCTCCGCGCAAGGTCGTCGCCGGGTCGCCGAGGTTGCCGCCGAGGCCGAGAACCACTCGAAGCATCGTCGGGATGATAGTTGACCTGGATCACATCGGCGGAGTGACCAAGTGACTACGATGGTCCAGGCAACCTGCGCCGGATGAACCGCGACAGGGTGGACGGTGGCCATGGCGCTCGTTTCGTCGCGTGCCGCCGCGGCGGCTGTTCGCTCGGCTATCATCGTGCTCGCATGCGCTGAGGTCGGCGCCCGCGGGCGTGACATGGAATCCCCGATCCGCCGGGTTGAAGCGTCGGTGCAGGGCACCGTGGGGATCTCTTCCGAAGGCCTCCTCGAAGAGCGATTCCGCGTCCCGCCACCGCTGCGCGCCGCACTCGAGCAGCTCGAGCCGGGGGCTTCGGTGGCGTTTTCGCAGTGGCCGGTCGCTCCAGGCGAGCACCGTCCGATTCGCCTCGAGCGGAAGTCGATCTACGCCGGCGGCGCTCGCGTGTTCGAGATCGGAGACAACGGGATCCGCGAGCTGCCGCGCTCACCGCGCATCCACTACCTCGGCGCCATCGAAGACGAAGTCGGCGGTGGGGTCCTCCTCACTCTCGACCCGCGCACCGGGCGGCTGAGCGGCGCCGCGTTCGTGCGAGGCGTCGGCTTCGACCTCATCGCGGACGATCCCGGCGATGCCGCGTCGGTCCGGGTGGTGGCGACGGACGAGCGCATGGCGTCCCTCGACCCCACCTGGGACTGCGGCGGCG
>JALOKS010000202.1 GCA_025456385.1 Thermoanaerobaculales bacterium
GAGCTTCCTCGCCATGTACTCGATGGTGGCGTGCCGGTACACCTGGTAGTCGTGGTCGAGCGCCTCCATCAGGCCGACGGCGATCGCCTCGAGGTCGCGTCCGGCGAGGCCGCCGTAGGTCGGGAAGCCCTCGCGCAGGATCAGCAGGTTGCGGAAGCGCTCGGCCCAGGCCTCGTCGCGGCAGACCAGAAAACCGCCGATGTTGGCGAGGCCGTCCTTCTTGCAGCTCATGGTGGCGCCGTCGGCGAGCGCGAACATCTCCTGCGCGATCTCCACGAGCGGCCGCCCGGCGAAGCCCGGCTCGCGCTGACTCACGAAGTAGGCGTTCTCGGCGAAACGGCAGGCGTCGATGACGAGCGGGATGCCGTGGGCCGCGAGCACCTCCTTGACGGCGCGCAGGTTCGCCATCGACACCGGCTGGCCGCCGCCGGTGTTGTTGGTGACGGTGATCATCGCGAAGGGGATTCTGTCCCGGCCGTGCTCGGCGATGCAGGCCTCGAGCGCGGCGACGTCCATGTTGCCCTTGAACGGGGCCTCGACCTGGGTGTCGTAGGCCTCGCGGCAGGGCAGGTTGAGCGCGGTCGCGCCCCGGTACTCGATGTTGGCGCGGGTGGTGTCGAAGTGGCTGTTGTTGGGCACGACGTCGCCGGGCGAGAGCAGGCACTCGGCGAGGATGCCCTCCGCGGCGCGGCCCTGGTGGGTGGGCAGAATGTGGGGCATGCCCGTGATCGTTCCGACCACGGCCTCGAAGCGCTTCCAGGAGCGGCTGCCGGCGTAGCTCTCGTCGCCGAGCATCATCGCCGCCCACTGCTGGGCCGACATCGCACCGGTGCCGCTGTCGGTGAGGAGGTCGATGCAGCAGTCCTCGGCGTCGAGGAGGAAGACGTTGTGGTGCGCCCGCCGCAGGGCGTCCTCGCGCGCGTCGCGGGTGGTGATCTTGAGCGGCTCGGTCATCTTGATGCGGAAGGGCTCGATGATGGTGCGCATGGTCCTCCTCCGGGCGGCGCCGTCTCCGCGCCGAGCCTACGCGCTTTCGGCCCCCGCGCAAACCCCGCCCCAGATGCGAGATACGAGATGCGAGATACGAGGTATGAGATATGAGATGGAATGCCTGCGGCCGGGGTTGCGTTATTTATTCGATATCGATTGAATCGATATCGAATTGTCTGAAAAGGGAGACAACGCCGGATGGCCACCAGGCACCAGGGCTCCGCGGCGGAAACGAGGGCGCTCGACGCCTACATCACAATGCGCCGCGCGGTCAACGCGGTGAGCCTGCTGGAGAGCGAGGTGATGCGCGCCGCCGGCCTCACCGAGAGTCAGTTCGGAGCCCTCGAGGCGCTGCACCACCTCGGTCCGCTGTGCCAGCACGAGCTGGCCGGCAAGGTGCTGAAGAGCGCCGGCAACATGACCACCGTGGTCGACAACCTGGAGCGCCGCGGCCTCGTCGAGCGCCGGCGTGGCGGCGACGACCGGCGCGTGGTTACGGTCCACCTGACCGACCGCGGCGGAGATCTGGTGCATGAGGTGTTCCCGCGCGTGGTGGGGGTCCTGGTGGGGGCGTTCTCGGCGCTGTCCGCGAAGGAGCAGGAGCAGCTCGGGGCGTTGTGTCGCCGCCTCGGCAGGTCCCGATCGTCAACGTCGACAACCGCCGCTCGACAGCGGCGGAATCTGCAAGGAGAACGGCATGTCTGATCGTATCCGTCTACGCGTGGAGCAGCTCAACGCCATGGTTCTCGAGGGCAGAGTCACGGACGCGATGAACGAGTTCTACTACTCGCCGCAGCCGGTGGACGAAAGCTGAGGGTACGCCACGAGCGAGGCACTGAGCATTCCAATCCTGCTCGGCAGCGTGCGCCGCAACCGCCAGAGCCCGAAGGTCGCGCGCTGGCTCCATCGGCGGCTCACGGCGGACGGAGGGATCGCCAGCGAGCTCCTCGATCTCGAGGAGCTCGCGCTGCCGATCATGGAGGAGCGGCTCCGCCTGCGCGACGACCCGCCGCCGGGCGCCGTCAGGTTGAGCCGGGCGGTGGCGGCGGGCGACGGCCTGCTGATCGTCACCCCGGAGTACAACAACGGCTATCCGGGGGTGCTCAAGAACGCCCTCGACTACCTGCTGCCGGAGCTCAAGCGCAAGCCGGTGGGGATCGCCACCGTCTCGGCGGGCGGCTTCGGCGGCATCAGCTGCCTCGCCCAGCTGCGCCTCGTGCTGCTCGCGATGGGCGCGGCCCCCATCCCGGCCTCCCTGCCGGTGTCGCGGGTGGGGCAGAGCTTCGACGACGACGGCCCGACCGACGAGGGCATCGAGGGGCGGGCGAGTGCGTTCCTCGCCGAGCTCCGGTGGTGGACCGAGGCAACGGTGCGGCAGCGCGGTCCGGCCTGAAGGAAGGCGGACGAACGAAGAAGGGGCGCGCCCGCGGACGCGCCCGGTGCTGTGAGGTTCCGGGGGCTACGCGAGGTCGAAGAGCAGGAGGTCCGCGTGCTCGTCGACGCCGGAGACCTCGAGATGTCCGGGGTCCGTCACGGCGGCGCCGTCGCCCTCCGAGAGGCGCCGGCCGCCGAGCTTGACGGCGCCGCTGACGACCTGCAGCCAGGCGTGCCGGCCGGCGTCGAGCGACCGCCCGAGTCGCGCGCCGCGGCTCAGGGTCGCGCGGTAGAGCGCGACGTCCTGGTGCACGGTCAACGAGCCCTCGCGGCCGTCGCGTGAGGCCACCAGGGCCCAGGATTCGCGCAGCTGCTGCCACGGGAAGGCCCGCTGCTCGTAGCCCGGCTCGAGGCCCTGCCGCTCGGGCTCGATCCAGATCTGCAGGAAGCGCACCTCCTCGCCAGGCGACGGGTTGAACTCGGAGTGCAGGATGCCGGTGCCGGCCGACATGCGCTGCACCTCGCCCGGCCGGATCACCGAGCCGGTGCCGAGGCTGTCGCGGTGCTCGAGCGCCCCCTCGACCACGATGGACAGGATCTCCATGTCGCGGTGGGGGTGGGTGCCGAAGCCCCGGCCCGGCTGCACCCGGTCGTCGTTGATGACCCGCAGGCTGCGGAAGCCCATGTGCGCCGGGTCGTAGTACTGCCCGAACGAAAAACTGTGGCGGCTCGACAACCAGCCGAGCTCGGCGCGGCCGCGCTCGGCGGCGGGGCGGACCCGGATCTCGGGGGTGCTCATCGCGGACTCCTTTCGCTGCCGGCGGCTCACCGCCGGACTTTTCTTTCAGCTCGAACAGTTCGATATCGAAGCACATTCCCGTGACCGAGCGGGGTGCCGGCCTCCCGGCAGGCCGACCTTCGGATGGGCGCTCGACCTCAAGGTGGAGGCGCTCGACCTCGAAGGGGTCCGCGAGGCGATGCGGGGCGGCGTCCGGTGGCGTCCGGCCGGGGGGCACCTTGCGCCTCGGACCGGGCCCGGTTTAGTATGCGTGCTCAGGGAAGGGTGTCCACATGAAGAACACATGGGTCCGCGTCGCCGTGGTCGTCGCCTCGATTCAGGCCGTGCTCGTCGCCGCCGCCGCGGCCCAGGAGCTCGAGGTCCTCGCGAGCTTCGACAATCCGCCGCTCGCGCCCACCGGCGGCCTCGTCGTGGGCCCGGACGGATCGTTGTGGGGGGTCGCGGGCGGCGGCGCCTACGACCGCGGCTCGGTCTTCCGCGTCGCTCCGCCGGCCGGGGAAGAGTCGGCGGAGCTGGTAACGGTCTACTCCTTCCTGGACGCGGCCGCCGGAGGGATCGCCGGGCCGCCGGCGCACGGCCTGGTCCTCGCCGACGACGGCAACTTCTACGGCCTCCAGTCCGAACGTGGTGCCCTCTACCGCCTCACGCCTCAAGGCGAGTACGAGCTCCTGCAGGTGGTGGGTGCGGATGGCTCCTGCTATCTCACCTACGGTCCACTGGCCTTCTTCGCCGGCGACCTCTACGGCACCTGCCGCGCGGGCGGCGACCCGGGCCTCCCGCCGAACCAGCGCGAGGGCACCGTCTTCCGCTTCGGCCTCGACGGCACCCTGACGCGGCTCCACACCTTCGTGGGCGGCGCCGCGGGCAGGACCCCGGAGGCCGGGCTCACGGTCGGAGCGGACGGGCTCCTCTACGGCACCACGTTGTACGGGGGCATTCACGACGCGGGCACGATCTTCAGCCTCGACCCGGCGAGCGGGGTGGTCGAGCTCCTGCACCACTTCAACCGTCCGGTCGACGGCTCGGGTCCGACCGGCGAGCTCACGCTCGGTCCCGACGGCGCCCTCTACGGCGCCGCGACCTTCGGCGACAACTCCTTCATCGGCTGCGGCACGGTCTTCCGCTTCGACCCCGCGGCGGCGAGCGATCGCCTCACCGTCCTCCGCAACTTCTCTTGCGCGAAGGGCGAGACCAAGCACCCGACCGGCGGCATGCTGGTGGTCGACGGCTTCCTCTACGGCGTGACCTACGGCGACACCATCGACTGGCGGTCCGGCGACGGCGCGGTCTTCCGCATCGAGCTCGCGAGCAACGCCTTCGAGATCCTGCGCAGCCACTCGGCGGAGAAGGCCCTCGACGGCGCGCTCGTGCTCGCGCCGGACGGCTTCATCTACGGTCAGGGCACCAGCGGCGGGCGCTCGGCGGTCGACGTCGGCGAGATCTTCCGCATCGATCCGGCGAGCGGCGCGGTCGAGACCGTGCACCGCTTCGGCGCGGGCGCGGCGCCCCGCCGCCCGTTCTCGCTGGTCGAAGGCGAGCCGGGCGAGCTCCTGGTCGTCACCCGGGAAAGCGGGGCCACCAACCGCGGCCTGATCTTCCGCCGCGCCGCCGACGGCGAGCTCGGCGTCCTCCACGAGTTCAGCGATGGCACCTCGGGCGCCTGGGGCATGGGCGCCTTCCTGACCCGGGGCTCCGACGGGCTCTTCTACGGGACGCGCGCCAACGGCGGGACCTTCGGCGCGGGCAGCATCTTCCGCCTCGACCGCGAGGGGGCCTACACCGAGCTCCACTCCTTCGACGGCAGCTACCCCTGGTACGACAGCGTCCCGCGCGGCGCCCTCGTCGAGAGCCGCTTCGATCCGGGTCTGTTCTACGGCACTCTCGGCGGAGGCGGCTCCGACGGCGGTGTGTACTCGATCGATGCCGCAGGTGCGTACACGCTGCTCGGCATCTTCACCTCCGAGCAGGGGTCCCCGCGCGGGCGGCTGCTGCAGACCGACGACGGCTGGCTCTACGGAACGGTCGCCGAGTGGTTCAACATCACCGGCGGCTACACCGAGTACGGTGCGGTCTTCCGCGCGAACCCGGCCGGCG
>JALOKS010000203.1 GCA_025456385.1 Thermoanaerobaculales bacterium
AGGGTCGCCGGGCTGCTGCGCACGCGCTCTCCGTCCGGCAGCTCCGCGTGGGCGTCGACGGCGCCGAGCCGGCGGCAGGCCCCGGAGATATTGGGAAAGGCGTAGAAGGCGCCGCGCGGGACCTGGCAGCTGATGCCGTCGATCGCGTTGAGCGCAGCGACCACCTTGTCGCGCCGCCGCTGGTACTCGGCGGACATGTCCCGAAAACGACGGGCGCTCGCCTCCGAGACGAGGCCCAGCCGGGCCCCCTCCTGGTTGTAGGCGGAGACGCAGGAGAAGAAGTTGATGTTGAGGTTGCGGAAGGCGAGCGCCTCTGCGGCGGAAGGAAAGGCCGCCCAGCCGACGCGGCCGCCGGTCCATGCGAATCCCTTCGAGACGCCCGACGCGATGATCGTGATGCGCTCCATGCCCGGCACCGAGGCGATCGACCGGTGCTCGCCGCCGTCGAAGTGGATGTGCTCGTAGATCTCGTCGGAGACCACCCGCACGCCGGCCGGCGCGTGCCTGAGGATGACCTCCGCGATCCGCTCGAGCTGGAGGCGGTCGGCGACGCCGCCGGTCGGATTGGAGGGGAAGTTCAGGAAGATGAGCTTGGTGCGCCTGGTGATGATGCGCTCGAGGTCCTCCGGCCGGATGCCGAATCCGAGCTCCTCGCGGAGCGGCAGCGGCCGCGGCACGCCGCCGACGAAGCCGGTGAAGCCCTCGTAGATCGGGAAGCCCGGCGTCGGGTACACGACCTCGTCGCCCGGGTCGACGTAGGCGAGCTGGCAGAAGCCGATGACCGGCTTCGTCCCCGGGAAGATGACGACCTGCTCCGGCGAGATCGCGAGCCCCCGGGTCTCGCCGAGCTGCCGCGCGACCGCCTCGCGCAGCCGCGGTATCCCCTGAGGGTCGCTGTAGTGCGTGTTGCCGGCGTCGAGCTGACGCTTGACCTCGTCGCGGATCTCGTCGGCGAGCTCGAAGTCCGGCTCGCCGATGTTGCAGCGGATGACGCGGTGGCCCGCCGCCTCGACCTCGGCGATGCAGGGGGCGACCTTGAAGACGTTCTCGGTGCCGATGAGCCGCAGCCGCTCCGCGAGCACGCCCGTGCCCTCCTTCCTCGTCGCTCGACCCGCCGCGATGCCGCGGCCGCCGCTGCCAGTCTAACCCGGAGCCTTCAGGCTCCGGCAGCTGTGCGCAGGGCGGCGGCCACCGCCGGCAGCGCGGCGATCTCGAGGACGGCGAGGCCGCCGGCGGCGGCGGCGATGCCGACCCACGGCAGGATGAAGATGCCGATGACGAGTGCAGCCGCCGCCGCACCCGCCTCGTCGGCGGCGAAGGCGGTCCCGGTTCCCCGCCGGGCAGAGTGGCCTCCGAGGCTCGCGAGCCCGGGGAACGCGAGGCCGGTGAGAAGTCCGGCGGCGGCGAGCAGCACCGGCACGACGACCACCGGCGCCCGCAGCCCGGCGCCGGCGGCGAGCGCCAGCGACAGCACCGAGCCGCCGGCGAGGAGGGCGGGCAGGTGGCGCGCGGGCTCCGTCCACCGGGATGCGGCGGCTCCGCCGGCGGCGAGCCCGGCCATGAAGACCGCCGTCAGCGCCCCGACCTCCGAGTACACCGAGCCGCGGGTGGCCTGCCATGCGGCGAGCAGGAGCAGCCACCATCCCATGGAGCAGAACCCGACCACCGCGGCGGCCGCTGCGGCTCGTGGCCCACGCCTCAGTGCCAGCGCCAGCAGGCCGGCAACGGCCACCGCCAACGCCGCCGCCGGCGCGGCCGCTCCCGCCGCCTCGGCGGCCTGCACGAGGTCCACCAGGCCCGTCCGGGAGCGGCCCTCGTGCAGCCCGCCGGCCAGCAGGACCGCCCGCGGGTGACGCACGGTGTTCGGGGGCGCGTCGGGGTCGAGCAGCCCGGCGAGGTCGCGGGCGCGGGCCGGGTCGACGAGCAGGGGGATCATCTCCGGGACGAGCTCCGTGCGCCCCATGGCGCGCGCGGCGAGGCGCCCGCGCAGCACCTCCGGCTCGAGGCTCAGGGGCGCCGCGGGTCCCCCGGCGACCAGCAGCACCTCGGGTCCGGGGATGACCGCCACCTGCTCGAACACCCTCCCGAGGGTCGCGGCGAGAATCGCGAGCAGGCGGCCGCCCGCGCCGCCGAGGTAGGTGTCGGGCACGCCGACCCGCAGCACCAGGATGCCGTCGGCGCTCATGTGGGAGCGACAGCTCTCGAGGAACTCGAGCGTCCGGGTGCGGTTGCGCCGGAGGGTGGTCGGGTCCCCGTCGAGCAGCAGCACGAGGTCCCAGGGCCCGCCGCGGGCGACGGCCCGCCCCGGATCCGACGCCGCCGCCGCGACCCGGGGCGACGCCAGCGCGGAGGTCGTGGCTGCGCCGTACCACTGCGGCAGGCTGGCGAGCAGCTGCCGGTCGTCCTCGACCACTCGCAGGTGCTCGACGGGGTGGCGGAGCATCGCCTCCAGCGAGCCGTCGGCGGCGCACCCGACGGCGAGGACCCGGCGCGGCTCCGGGTGCAGGAGCATCAGCAGGTGGGCGCGCGGCAGCACGCTCCAGGGGTCGGGGTAGGAGGCGAGCAGCCGCCCGTCGGCGTAGAGCGCGGTCGGGCTTCCGGCCGCGACCGCGAGCTGCTGGTGGCGGGTCTCGCGCCAGGCGCGCAGCTCGCCGGGCCGACCGGACCAGCGCCAACCCGCCTGCGCCAGCCAGTCGCCGGCGGGGATCGCGAGAACCATGCCTGCCGCCGCGATCAGAGCGGCGGCGGCGGGCCGCCGCCGGCCGACCTCCAGCGCGACGAGCGTGCCGGTGGCCACACCGAGGCAGGCCGCGGTGCCGACGAAGGTGAGGGCGACGGCAAGCCCGAGACCGCCGGCAAGGGCGCCGGCGGCCTCGACGGCGTACGCCCGGCCGCCGCCCGCAGCGCCGAGCTCGGCGGCGAGGATCGGGAAGGCGAGGCCGCCCGCCGCTGCCGCCGGGACGATCGCCGCGAGCCACACCCACATCGCGGAGGTGGTGGTCAGGGCCTCGCCTGGAGCGGCGCCCGCGAGAGCTGGAGCCGCCCGCAGGACCACGACCCCGGCCGCCGCCAGGACCACCACCGCGGTCGGCATCCGCCGGGCCGCCGCGGCCGATCCGAAGCTCGCCCCGACCCTGGCGCCGGCGGCGACCCCCGCGAGCCACAGCGCCATGACCACGCCCCAGGCCAGCTCCGAGCCCCTGCGGGCGTCGCGGACGGACTGCGTTGAAGTCATGGGAAAATTATGGCGCGGACAGACCGCGCAATTTGAATTTTCAATTTTGAATTTTGAACTCCCCACCACCCTCCTGGTGCCCCGCGGGGGTGGGCGGGAATTCAAAATTGAGAATGGAGAATCAAAAATTTTGCTAGGCGAGCTCCTCGAGCACCGCCCCGAGGTGTCTGTAGAACTTCTGCACCGACGAGATCTGCACCCGCTCGTCCGGCGAGTGGGCGTTCTCGATCTGCGGCCCAATCGAAGCGACGTCCATGCCGGGTGCCTTCTCGATCAGCAGACCGCACTCGAGGCCGGCATGGATGGCCTTGAGACCGGGGGCGGCGCCGAACAGCCGCTCGTAGACCCTGCAGGTCGTCTGCACGATCGGCGACAACGGGTTCGGCTTCCAGCCCGGGTAGGCGTCCTTGGTGCGTACCTCCGCGCCGGCCTGGCGGAAGATCGAGTCGACCTGGCGGCGCACCGCGTACAGCGCCGGCATCACCGACGAGCGGTAGGAAACCGTGATCGTCGCCTGCGAGCCCTCGGTCGCGACGACCGCGAGATTGTTGGAGGTCTCGACCAGGCCGGGCACCTCCCGCGACATCGCGAGGACGCCGTGCGGCAGGCCGTCGAGCAGGCGCAGCAGGCGGTCGCGGGCGTGCACGTTGAGGACCTCCTGCAGGGCGGCGTCGTCGGCGAGCGCGTCCACCACCACCTCGAGCTCGGGATCGGAGGCGCCAAACTCCTCCCGGAAATCGGCGAGGCAGGCGGCCGCGACCGCCCGCAGCCTCTCCAGCTCGCCGGCGCCGACGCGGCAGACGGCGAAGCACTCGCGCGGGATCGCATTGTGCTTGGAGCCGCCGTCGATCGACACCAGGTCGAGCTCGACGCCCTGCTCGAGGGCTGCCAGCAGGATCCGCGTCGCGAGCTTGATGGCGTTGCCGCGGTTGTCGATGATGTTGAGGCCCGAGTGGCCGCCGCGCAGGCCGCGGACCGTGAGCTTCGCCGGAACCGAGCCGAGCAGGCCCGTGCGGCGCGGGGTCGCGAGGCGGCCGATCGAGTCGGCGCCTCCGGCGCACCCGAAGTAGACCGACCCGTCCTCCTCGGTGTCGAGGTTGAGCATGAGGCGGCCGCTCAGCATCGAGGCGTCGAGCTCCTTGGCGCCGGTGAGGCCGGTTTCCTCGTCGATCGTGAACAGGAGCTCGAGCGGGCCGTGCACCAGCTGCGGATCGTCGGCGACCGCCATCGCGGCGGCGACCCCGATGCCGTTGTCGGCGCCGAGGGTCGTGCCCTTCGCCTGCACCCAGTCGCCGGCGACCTCGACCTCGATGCCCCGGCTCATGAAGTCGTGGTCGACGTCGGAGTTCTTCTCGCACACCATGTCGAGGTGCCCCTGGAGGACGACGGCCGGCGCCCCCTCGTGGCCGGCGCTGGCCGGCACCTTGACGACCAGGTTGCCGGTCGGGTCCGCCGTGGTTGTGAAGCCGCGCTCCGCGGCCCACGCGGCGACCGCGGCCCGAATCCGCTCCTCGTGCTTGGAGGGGCGCGGGATCCGGCGGATGGTGTCGAAGTGGCGCCACAGCAGCGCGGGCTCGAGGGTTTCGAGGGGGCTTGTCATGGTCAGACCTCCTTGCAGGCGTGCCCGGCCGGGCCGGCTCCCGCATGATACCGGATCACGGCGACGCGATCCGCGCGCAGTCGGCGCGGGCCTCGTCGGAGGGTTCTGGGCTGCGAGTCAGACGAGCGAGTCGAGGAGCTCGAACGCGGTCAGCGCGCCGCCGACCCTCAGGCCGTCGACCATGAGGGTGAGCGCGAGCTGGCGGCCGTCGGCCGACAGCGCCGCCGGGGCGACCAGCACCCGGTCGTGGTCCGGCACCGTGTCGAGGCCCAGGGGGTGATCCGCGAGCTCGAGGCCCACCGCCTGCTCGAGGGCCTCCCTCAGCGCCTGCGGGCTCAGGGCCTCGCTGCAGGTGAGGGCGAGGTGGGCGAGGTGGCCGTGGAACATCCCGGACAGGCTGTGCGTCACCGCGAGCTGCAGCTCGGGGAGGACGGCGGCAGCTTCGTCCTGGAGTGCGTCGGAGTCCACCGTCAGCAGGTTGAAGGCGCGGATGCGGTCGTCGATCCGCTCGCTGACGGGCTCGCCGCGCATGCGCTGTGCGGCCTGGCGGGCGAGGATCTCGATGCCCTCGCGACCGAAGACCGACACCGGGTCGACCGCCGCGAGCGACCCGCCGAGGCGCCCGAGGTGCTGCAGCACCTCCACGACTCGAGCTGTCGCAACCAGCGCCGGGTGCGCGACCCGGAGGTGTCGGGCAGGGATCGGGCCGGGGCCCGCCGCCGGCGAGGTGTGATCGCGCAGGATGGCGAGGCGCGACAGGTCGACGACCGCCGCCTCGGGGTTGCGGTCGAGGAAGCTCAGGAGATGCTCGTGGCGGGAACCGTGGCCTTCCGAGGCGACGACGACGGCGTCGTGGCCCTCGAGCTCGGCCGGGCTGTCGAGCGGTGGCACCAGCACCGGCCGGCCGCCGACCTCCGCGATCTCGTGCTCGTCGTCGATGGAGGTGTGGCGGTACTCGAGCTCGGCGTCCAGGCGGTCGAGCTCGTCGCCGCAACTCAGGAGCTCGCGGCCGAGCAGGCTCAGCGGATCAAGAACCAGGAGCTTCATCGGCCTCCTCCTCGGGCCCGCCGCCCGGCCCGGACTCCGACGGTGCCTCCCGCGGCCGCCGCACGCGTCCGGTGAGGACCGCGAAGGGCGCCGACAGGATGTAGATCGCAGCGAGCACCGACAGCACGTGCGGGGTGAGGGTGACCAGGGAAAAGACCAGGGCGACGAAGAAGAGGGTGGGCGCCGGCCACTGGCGGCGCAGGTTGAGGCTCTTGAAGGACCGGTACGGCAGGTTCGAGACCATCAGCAGCGAGAGGCCGAGCACGAAGGCGACGACCACCGGGACGAAGGCGGGGTGGACCACCGGCGACGGCGAGGACAGCACGAGCATGGCGATCGCGCCGGCGCCGGCCGGGATCGGCAGGCCGACGAAGTCGAGCGACTCGTGGGTCGTCGTGTTGAAGCGGGCGAGCCGGATCGAGCCGGCGACCAGGAACAGGAAGGCGATCGCCATGCCGACCCTGGGAACCTCCCACAACCCCCACTGGAAGGCGAGCAGCGCCGGAGCGGCGCCGAAGGAGACCACGTCGGCGAGCGAGTCGTAGGCCTGGCCGAAGGCCGAGGTGGTGCCGGTGAGGCGGGCGATGCGGCCGTCGAGCACGTCCGCGAAGATGGCGATGAGGATCAGGATGGAGGCCCGCTCGAACTGACCACGGGTCGCGGCGACGATCGCCAGGAAGCCGCAGAACATGTTGGCGACCGTGAACAGCGACGGGATCACGTAGAAGCCGCGCCGGATCGTGCCCGCGCTCCGATGGCGCCTGATCCGCGGCACTCTCATGGGGCGCCCTCTCCTGCGAACTCCGCGATCACCGACTCGCCCGCGCGCACGCGGTCGCCGGCCGCCACCAGCACCTTCGTTGCGGCCGGCAGGAAGACATCGACCCTGGAGCCGTAACGGATGAGGCCGATCCGCTCCCCTCTGGCCACGCGGTCGCCCGGCCGGTGGTCGAAGACGATGCGCCGCGCCACCAGCCCTGCGATCTGCTTGAGGGCGACCCGCCCTGCCGGACCCTCCCACACGGACAGGTTCTGCTCGTTCTCGAGTGAGGCCTTGTCCTTGAAAGCCGACAGCTTGCGCCCCGGGTGGTAGCTGTAGTCGACCAGCGTGCCGGCGATGGCGGCGCGGTTGACGTGGACGTTGAACACCGACATGAAGATGCTGACCTGCTGCGGCAGCCCGCGCGCGGCCAGTTCCTCGGGGGCCTTGCCGACCACGAGCACCCGGCCGTCGGCGGGCGAGCAGACGGCGGTCGGCGAGCCGTCGCAGCTGCGCCGAGGGTCGCGGAAGAACGCGAGGCCGAAGAGCCCGACGGCGACGATGGGCGCGCCGAGCAGAGGCCAGCCGGCGAGCCACAGCAGCCCGCCGGCGCACACCGGCACGAGGATGAAGGGCCAGCCCTCCCGCGCGATCACGTGCTGAAGTGTACTACGGTGCCCCGTTCAGCAGGAGCCGCGACGCAGGTGCTCGATCTGGTCCTTGAGCCGGAGCTTGAGCTTCTTGAGGCGTTTCGCCTCGATCTCCTCGTCGGGCGTGAGGTGCGGCCGGCGCAGCAGCTCTTCGAGCCGGCGCTCGTGGTCCTGGTGCTGGAGGCGGAGCTCTTCGATGGTCGGGGACGCCTCGACTCGCTCGTGGACTGGGTTCATGCCCATCCTCCTCGTCCTGGTGACCTGCGTACCCATCCTAACACCGGCACCGGCGCCTCTCAACGCGCCGCGGCGCCGCGGCTCGAGGGAGATCGTTAGCCGTTTGAACGATTGAACGTCGGGCTCATCCGGAATTGCGTGGGGTGGAGGCCTCGGGTGCGAACCGTGCCCGTTTCCTTCTCCGTGCCCGGATTCAGGCTCAGTGACAGCTGCAGAATCAGAGGGCAGCAGCCGGGGCAGCGTCCGTGGCCGCGGGCAGGCGGCGCGACCGCGGCATGGCCACCTCCGGGTCGTTCACACCGATCGGTTCGAGCGACCCTGTGAACCACAGAGGCACAGAGGGCACAGAGCCGCACAGAGGTGTTTTTCGACTCATCGCAGGACCATCCAGAGATCATCGTGTTGCGAGGTTAAGGCCTCTCTCTCTGCGCCTTCTCCGTGTTCTCTGTGTCTCTGTGGTTGAGATGGGTGGGCGGAAATTCGAAATCCGAAATCGACAGGTGTCTGTCTCACGGATTTCCGGATGAGCCAAACGTTCAGACGACTAGTAGTACGGCCGGTACCCCAGGTCCTCGTCCTCGATCGGTCCCTTCTGCTTGAGCTCGTTGATGCCCACGACCGCCTCGGCGCGGGTCACGAACGCCATCTCGTGGCGGCGGCTCATGATCAGCGCCTGCTTCGGGCAGGCATCGACGCAGTAGCCGCAGAAGACGCAGCGCAGGAGGTCGATCTCGAAGCTG
>JALOKS010000204.1 GCA_025456385.1 Thermoanaerobaculales bacterium
TGCCGGTTTCCCCGGTAAGGTGCCGCTTTATCCTCGGCTGCCGCCGACGCGACGCCGCGCGCGCAGCGCGCGAGCAACGCACTCACGCAGGAAGTGCTTTCGAGGTGGAAGTGCAATCAAGTAGGTGGCGCGCCGAGAGGGACTCGCTCACGCCGGCGACAGCGGCTCACGGCTGGGGCCGAAGGGGGTCGCAGGCCCGGCGCAGCCGGGCCGGAGAGGGCGGGTGGTCGGCCTCCAGCCGTCCGCTGGCGGCGGCGGGACGCCGCGCGCGCAGCGCGCGAGCAACGCACTCACGCAGGAAGTGTTTTCGAGGTGGAAGTGCAATCAAGTAGGTGGCGCGCCGAGAGGGACTCGAACCCCCAACCTTCTGGTCCGTAGCCAGATGCTCTGTCCAGTTGAGCTATCGGCGCAGCTCAAGGGCCCGCATTCTGCCACAGGGCGATCCTGGATTCAAGGCCCCTGTCCTTTTTCGTCCCTCGCGCCGTCCGACGACGCGGGGGACGAAAAGGGAGGGGGAACAGATCCGGGCTGCGCTGCGTATCATCACCCGGTAACGATCCGAGGAGGTCCGGTGGACGCGATTCTCGAGCTGCAGCACCTGAGCAAGCGCTACGGGGAGCACCTGGCGGTCGACGACCTCAGCTTCGCGGTGCCGCGGGGCTCGGTCTTCGGCCTCCTCGGGCCCAACGGCGCCGGCAAGAGCACGACCATCCGCATCATCATGCGGATCATCGCCGCCGACTCGGGCACGGTGCTGCTCGACTCGCGGCCGGTCGACGACGAGCGCCGCCGGATCATCGGCTACCTGCCCGAGGAGCGCGGGCTCTACCGGAAGATGAAGGTTCTCGAGCACCTCGTCTTCCTCGGCACGATCCGCGGCCTGCGCCCCGGTGAAGCGAGGAAGCGCTCGCTCGCCTGGCTCGAGAGGTTCCGGCTCGCCGAGTGGGGAAGCCACAAGGTCGAGGACCTGTCGAAAGGGATGCAGCAGAAGGTGCAGCTCATCGGCACCATCCTCCACCGGCCGCCGCTGGTGATCCTCGACGAGCCCTTCTCCGGGCTCGACCCCATCAACACCCGCGAGCTCAAGGACCTCATGCTGGCAATGGCGGCCGAGGGCGTCACCATCGTGCTCTCGACCCACGTCCTGCCGCAGGTCGACGAGCTGTGCTCCGACATCTGCCTCATCAATCGCGCGCGGCCGATCCTCCTCGGCTCGCTCGAGCGGATCCGCGCCGAGCACGGCGGCAACGCCTGGCGGCTGCGCTCGGGGCTCGGCGCTCCCGAGCTCACCGCCCTGCCCGGCGTGACCGCGGTGCGCCCGCTCGGCGGCGAGTGGCTGGTCGAGCTCGACCGCAGCCACTCGCCTCGCGACCTGCTGCGCGCGCTGGTCGAGCGCAGCCAGGTCGAGGCCTTCAGCCCCTTCGTGCCCGACCTCGAGAACATCTTCATCCGCGCCGTCGAGGAGGACCGCATCCATGCTGTCTAGGATCGTCGCCGTCATCCGCCGCGAGTACCTCGAGCGGGTGCGCACCAAGGCCTTCTGGATCTCGACCCTCGTCGTGCCGCTCTTCCTCGGCGCCGTGATGATCCTGCCGGCCTGGCTCGCGGCCCGGGGCGGCGGCGAGTTCACGGTCGCGGTGCTCGACCTCTCGGGATCGCGCTTCCGGGCGGTCCAGGAGGAGGTCTCGCGGCTGCTCGCCGACGACGAGGAGAAGCTGGTCGTCACGCTGCTCGCGCAGGAGCCCGGGGCCGAGCCCGACGCGACCCGCGAGCGGATCAAGGCCGCAGTCCAGGCGAAGGACTTCGACGGCATGCTGGTGCTGCCGGCGGACCTCCTCGGCGAGGGCCGGCCGGAGTACGTGGCGCCGAACGTCGCCGCCTTCAAGCTCCTGACCGTACTCGAGCGCGCGGTCAACAACGTCGTCGTGGCCGAGCGGCTGACCGGCGCCGGCCTCGACCCCGAGTCGGTGCGCGAGCTGACGAAGCGGGTCGACCTCAGGACGCTCAAGCTCGGCAGGGGCGGCGAGGAGACCTCCGACCAGGGCCAGACCTTCCTCCTCGCCTACGTGTTCATGATGATCATCTACGTCACGGTGCTGATGTACGGCATCTACGTCATGCGCGGCGTGCTCGAGGAGAAGAGCTCGCGGGTCGTCGAGGTGGTGATCTCCACCCTCAAGCCCTTCGAGCTCATGCTCGGCAAGATCCTCGGCATCGGCGCCGTCGGCCTCACCCAGTTCCTGATCTGGGCGCTGCTCATGGCGGCCGTCACGGCGCCCGGCGCGGCGGCCGCGGTCGGCGTCGAGGGCATCGAGCTGCCGTCGATCCCGGGCCAGCTGCTCGCCTTCTTCGTCGTCTACTTCGTGCTCGGTTTCCTGCTCTACGGAACCCTCTACGCTGGCATCGGCGCCGCCTTCGACACCGAGCAGGAGGCGCAGAACTTCCAGGGCGTGGTGACGATGTTCCTGGTCGTGCCGCTGGTGCTGATGATGCAGATCCTCAACCAACCCGACGGCACGCTGTCGGTGGTGCTGTCGCTGATCCCCTTCTTCACGCCGATGCTGATGTTCCTGCGCATGACGCTGAGCCCGGTACCGCCGCTCCAGCTCGCGGCCTCGGTGGCGCTGATGGTGGCGGCGATTCTCGCCTGCACCTGGCTCGTCGCCAAGATCTACCGCGTGGGGATCCTGATGCACGGCTCGAAGCCGAAGTGGAAGGACCTGGCGCGCTGGGTCCGCGAGGCATAGCTTCGCAATTTTGAATTCTCAATTTTGAATTTTGAATTTCCGCCCACCCTCCCGCACGGAACGGGGTGGGTGGTGGGCAATTGAGAATTGAAAATTCAAAATTGACAATTAGCTCTGGCGTTCCGCCAGGTACGCCAGCGCGGTGTCGGTCTCGGCGTCCATGACCAGCTGCAGCAGGCGGCCGCCGGCGACGTCGGCGACCCGGATCACCCGCACCACCCCTGCCAGGTCGGCAAACTCGGGAGCGAGCTCGGCGAGGCAGTTGGGCGAGCCTTCGAGGAAGCTCGCGTTCCACACCACCCCGGGATCGTCGGGGTAGAGCGGCAGGTAGTGGATGCCGGACTCGACGAGGTCGTTGAAGAAGTGGGTGCCGAAGGACACGTCCGGAAGGTAGGAGCCCTTCTGGCGCGCGATCTCCACGAGCACCGCGGCGCGGTTGATGTCGGCGTAGGTCACCGCGACCCCGAGGCGGATGTCGCCGCGGCTGCCCCAGCGGCCCGGGCCCATGAGCACGAAGCGGCGCTGCGGCAGCGCCTTGTTGACCGCGCCGACGCAGCGCGCCACGCGCAGCATCGCCTCGCGGGTCTCCAGGCTCTCGTAGTCGCGCGGGTCGACCAGCACCACGTACTCGAGGTCGCGCTCCTGCCCCATCTGCACGTAGCGGTTGGCGGAGAAAACGGTGGTCTCCGCGGGAACCTCCGGCACCTCCACCCGCCGCACCGCGGCACCGCGGCTCAGGGCGCGGCACTGCAGCATGTAGAGCGAGCTCCCGTCGTGGGCGAACTCCACGTCAACCGGCTCGCCCAGCCCGGCCTCGAGCAGCTCGAGCATGGCCTTGAGCTCGCGCGGAAAGCCGGAGCGCAGCAGCCCGTCGAAGGTCACCACCAGCTCCCGGGGCTCGAGCTGGGCCATCACCCCCACCATCGGCAGGATCTGGCGCTCGCGGTAGATCGAGAAGATGCGGTTCATGGCCGGGATCTGGCGGCCGACCCGCGACAGGAACTCGGCCAGCGGCTGCGACTCGAAGTGGCCCTCCCGCAGGTCGACGACGTCGACGTCGTGCTGCGAGTAGCGGTAGACGTCCTCCGGCTGCAGGGCCACCCGCAGGGTGGGTTGCTCGAGCGCCACCAGCACCGGGTAGTCGGAGACCGTGCGGTCGACGGCCCGCGTGCCGAGGCCGAGCACCAGCCGCGCCATGCCGTCGGTGTGCCGGATGCGGGGGGACCAGCGCATCTCGCAGCGGGAGAAGGCGACCCCGGCGAAGACCGGGAAGAGCATCCCCCCGGCCTCGAGCCCGACCACCTCCTGGATGAGGATCCCCATCTGCTCCTGGAAGTCGATCAGGCCGCGCTCGCGGCGGTACTCGATCGGGTCGGGGTGAAAGATCGACGC
Organism: Thermoanaerobaculales bacterium; assembly: GCA_025456385.1. Taxonomy (GTDB): domain Bacteria; phylum Acidobacteriota; class Thermoanaerobaculia; order Thermoanaerobaculales; family Sulfomarinibacteraceae; genus Sulfomarinibacter. The sequence goes on from JALOKS010000204.1 coordinate 4,140, forward strand.
GTAGACCTCGGCGACGGCGTCCTCGAGCTCCGCCAGCCGCTCCTCGAGAGGACCGCGGTTGGTGATGAAGAGGCTCTTGTACTTGCCCGAGAAGGCGTGGCCGATGCGGTCCTCGAGCAGGCTCGACGAGCGCACCACCAGCGGCACCTCGCCGAGGGCCGCGAGCATGTCGCGCAGGCCGGCGTGGATGGTCGGCGGGAAGGCGCCGCTCTTGAAGAGGCGCTCGACGAGGGGGTACTCGTCGCGCACCTCGTCGGGCGTCTTGTACTTGACGTTGATGAGCTCCTCGAGGCCGTTGTACTCGATGAACTCGAGAATTCCGTTCGAGGGCAGGAAGTACGAGGTCGGCACCCTGTAGTCGCCCGCGAACAGCCCCCGCCGGCGGGCGCGGCGCAGGATCGCGTCGGCGAGCACGAGCCCGGCCGACTTGCCGCCGAGGCGGCCGCCCCGGCCGTCGGTGGGGATGATGTGGTCGAGGACCTCCGCGAACTCGCGCACCCGGATGAAGCGCTTGGCCACCGAGATGAAGTCGAGCTGGTCGGTGAGCAGGCGGCGCACCAGCGCGGCGCGGGTGCCGATGACGTCCTCGCGCGGCGCCGTCACCTCGCCGGGTGCGAAGTCGAGAAACTCGTGGATCTTGTCCCGCAGCACCTCGAGCGGGGTGTCCGGGTCCTCCGCGAGGCGGGCGCTCTCGTGGGCGAGCATGCGCTTCTCGACCTGGAGGATGGTGGCCGAGATCCTCGCCGCCGGCAGGTGGCGCTCGGCGTACTCGAGGGCGAGCTCGTACAGCGCCTGCCGCGACTCGCTCGTCAGCTGGGGCTTGGGGCGGTTCGGGTCGTGGACGGGCCGCGGGCCGCCGAGCTTGAGCGCCGCCGCGAGGTCGTCGAGGGCGTCGAGGTCGACCAGGCCCTCGCGCTGGAGGTCCATCAGCAGCCGGCGGCACACCCGGTCGGCGAGCTCGGGGCGGCGCTGCCGGAGCTGCTCGAACTGCTGCCGCCAGTCAACCATCGCGGCGATTGTAGCCGCTATTCGCCGTCTGCGGCGGTCTGCTCCGACGGCCCGTCG
>JALOKS010000205.1 GCA_025456385.1 Thermoanaerobaculales bacterium
GGCAGGTCGAGGTCGGACGCGAGCTCGGCCGCGCGCGCACGGACCGGCGCCACGGCGTTCAGGAAGACCACGGCGCCGACGATGGTGAGGTGGGTGAGCACCGGGTCGAGGCACCGGAACTCGCCGCCCTCCATCCCCTCGCGGAGGAGGTCGCGCACCACGCTCACCACCTCCATCATGCGGGCGACGACCCCGGGCGCGAGGTTGGCGGCGCCGGAGGCCATCTCGCGCAGCACGATGCGCGGGTGGTCGGGGTAGGCCCGCACCATCGCCGTGAGCGCGAGGATCACCGCCTCGAGCCGGCGCCGCGCCGAGCCGGTGACGCCGAGGCCCTCCCCGATGGCGGCCTGCACGCGGTCGAAGTTGCGCATCAGCACCGCCGCGTAGAGGGCGCGCTTGTCGCCGACGTGGTAGTAGAGCATCGCCTTGTTGACGCCGGCGCGGGCGGCGATCTCGTCGACCCGCGCGCCCGCGAAGCCGTGGTCGGCGAAGGCCGCGGAGGCGGCGTCGAGGATGCGGTCCCGGGGGCTGGCAGCCGGGCGGTCGTGGTTCACGGTTGACTCCAACTAACCATTCAGTTCAACCAACGGTTCATTTATATACACCGTGAAACGCCGGCTGTCAACACCCTCGCACCGTCCGGGGGCCGGCCGTCCCGGCGCGGCGCCGCCGCCGGGCGCGCCGATCGGGCTCGTAAGCCGGCCGGTCTCTTGACGGGAACCGGCCGGGAGAGTAGCCTGAGATCAAGACTCCGTCCGCGAGGTCAGACAATGAAGCGATCCGTCCTGATGGTCGTTGCGGTTCTTGTCGCGCCGTGGTGCCTTGCTCGGGCCGCGACCCCCGTCGGGGTGGCCGGAGTGGAGGTCGTGCTCGCCCTCCCCGGCGCCGAGCCGCGGGCGGTGGTGACCGACGCCTCCGGCGCCTTCGTCTTCGAGGGCGTGGCCGCCGGGCCCGCCACCCTCCGCTTCTCGAGCGGGCTCGCTGACGTCCAGCCCTGCGCCGTCAGCTGGACCGTGGAGGACGCCTCGGCGGCCGCCGATGCCCGCAAGGCCAAGGACCCCAAGGGGAAAAAGGATCTGCGCGCCGAGGAGCTGAGGCAGGGGGTCGCCTTCGACCTCGAGACGGGGGCGCCCGTCGGGCGGACGTCGAACCTCAACCTCTCGAAATCGAACGTCGACCGCAGCGCCGGAGCGCCGGCGAGCGCGGCGGCCAACCTCAACAGCTCGAAGTCGAACGTCAACCGCAGCGCCGGCCCCACGCCCGGCGGACCGCTGACCGTGCGCGGGACCGTGACCGCCGCCGCGGCCCCGGCGCCCGCCGGCGACTGAGCACCGCCCGCCTCAGCCGCTCTGCCTGAGAACCGCGAGCGGCCGCACGGCCAGCGCGCGCGCGCTCGCCGCGAGCCCGGCGGCGACACTCAGCACCACGGTCAGCACGACCGCAGCCGCAGGCGCCCCCGGCGACCAGGCCCACGGCATCTCGAAGCCGACACGGGTCACCAGCCACGCCATGGCGACGCCCCCCAGCGCGCCGAGAAGCCCCGCCACCAGCCCGACGAGCGCGTACTCGACGGCGAAGGCCGCCGCCACCTGGGCCCGCGTCATCCCGAGCGCCTTCAGCAGCGCGGCCTCGCGGCCGCGGCGCAGCGCCGAGGCGCTGACCGCGCCGGCGAGGATCGCGACCCCGGCCAGCACCGTGAAGGCGCCGAGCAGGCGCACCGCGAAACCGAGCCGCGAGATCACGGCGACGATCTTGGTCAGGATCTCGCGCAGGCGCAGCAGGGTGACGTTGGGGTAGGCGGCGGCCAGGCGGTCCTGCACCGCGGGCTCGGCCGCCGCCGGCAGCCGCGCGGCCGCGATGCGGTGGCGGGGAGCCCGCTCGAGGACGCCGGGCTCGACGACCAGGAAGAAGTTGATCGAGAAGCGCTCCCACTCGACCGTGCGCAGGCTGCTGACGACGAGCTCGAGCGGCACGCCCTGGACGTCGAAGCTCAAGGTGTCGCCGAGGCGTGCCCCGAGGTCGCGCGCGAACTCGAGCTCGATGCTGAGCTCGGGGCGCTCGGGGTCGGACCACAGCGCGCCCTCGACGATGACGTTGTCCGCGGGCAGGGTCGCCATCGAGGTCAAGCGCTGCTCGCGGGTGAGCACCCAGCGCCGGTCGCGGCCGTCGCCGTCGCGCGCCGCGGCCAGCTCGGCCACCGGCACGCCGTTGATCGCGGCGAGGCGCGCGCCCACGACCTCCACCGACTCCAGGGCCTCGGCACCGGCCTCCTCGAGCACCGCCCGCACGCCCGGCCACTGCTCGGGCTGGATGTCGATCAGGAACACCGTCGGCGCCGCCGCCGGCAGCTCGGAGTCGAGCTGCGCTGCGAGGCGCTGCTGGACCAGCAGCATCCCGAGCACGGTCAGCACGCCGATGCCGAGGGCGACCACCGCGCCGAGGGTCCCCGCTCCCGGCCGCGCGAGGGCCGCGAGGCCGTGCCGCAGGGCGACCCCCCCGCGGTCGCGCGGCGCGCGGGCGACCGCCCGCACGGTGAGCCACGCGCCCGCCGCCAGCACCGCGGTCGCAGCCGCGAGGCCGCCCGCGAAGGCGAGGCCGCGCAGGAGCGAGCCGGACTGCAGGGCTGCAATCGCCGCGACGCCGGCGACGAGGACGCCGAGCAGCACCGCCGCCAGCGCCCGCCCCGCCGGCAGCGGCTCGGCGTCGCGGCGGAGCACCCTGAGCGGCGGCACCCGCATGACGTCGACGAGCGGTCGCGCCGCGAAGAGCAGGGCGACGACGATCCCGAGTCCGATCCCGCGCAGCATCGCGGCCGGCTGCCAGCCGACCGTGACCGCGACCGGCAGCAGGCCGGCGAGCAGGCGCGGCACCGCCTGCGCGGCGAGCGCGCCGGCGAGGGCGCCGAGGCCCGAGCCGACTGCGGCGAGGATCGCAGCCTGCCCGAGGTAGAGCGCGAGCACCTCCCGCGGGCGCACGCCGAGGGCGCGCAGCACCGCGATCGCGTCGAGCCGGCCGGCGAGCCAGGCGCGCACCGCCTGGGCGACACCGATCCCACCGACGAGCAGCGAGAGCAGGGCGACCAGGCCCAGGAACTGCTCCACCCGGCCGAGCCCGCGGCGCAGCGAGGGCTGCGCCTCCAGATAGGTCTCGACCTCGACGAAGGCAGGGTCGGCAACCGCGGCGCGGACGGCCGCCGCCGCGCGCTCGACCGCGGCTGCCGCCGTGCCGTCCTCGAGGCGCACGAGCACGCGGTAGCCGACGCGGCTGCCGAGACCTACGAGGCCCGTCCGCTCGAGCGCCGCCAGGGACATCAGCACCCGCGGGCCGAAGGCGAATCCGACCTCGAGCCGGTCGGGCTCCGAGAGAACGGTGCCCGCGATCACGAAGTCGGCGCTGCCGACCCGCAGCCGCGAGCCGACCGCGAGGCCGAGGCGCTGCAGGAGCTCGGGGCCGACCAGGACCTGGTTCTCTCCGAGCAGGTCCGCGAGCGGGGCCGTCGGCTCGGTCGTGAGCGCGCCGTAGAAGGGGTAGCCGGGCGCCACCGCCTTGATCTCGACCAGCAGCGAGGCGCCCGGGGGCGAGCCCGCGGCTGCCGGCACCGAGACGACGGAGGGCAGCTCGCGGAGCTCGGCGCGCCGCGCGCCTGGCAGGCCGTCGACGGCGGCGAGGACGGGCTCGGGGATCGGCCGGCGGCTGGCGACCGCGAGGTCGGCCGCGAGGAGCTGCCGCGCCTGCGCCTGGATGCCGTCGTCGAGGGCGGCGGCGAGCCCCGCCACCGCCACCACCGCGGCGACGCCGACCGCCAGGCAGGCGGCGAAGAAGGCCATCCGCCCCGCCGAGCCGCGCAGCTCGCGGCCCGCGAGGACGAGCCAGGAGCGCAGGCTCACGCCGCCTCCTCGTGCGCGATGCGGCCGTCGACGAGGTGGATCCGGCGGTCGGCGAGGGCGGCCACCGCGGGATCGTGGGTGACCAGCACCAGGGTCGCGGCCTCCTCGGCGCGCAGCGCAGCGAGGACCTCGAGGACGCGCCGGCCGGTGGCGCCGTCGAGGTTGCCGGTCGGCTCGTCGGCGAGGAGGAGCTTCGGCCGCGGCGCGAAGGCGCGCGCGAGCGCCACCCGCTGCTGCTCGCCGCCCGAGAGCTGCGACGGGTAGTGGTGGCCGCGCTCGGCGAGGCCGACCGCCGCGAGCAGCTCGTCGGCCCGACGCGGCGCGTCGCTCCAGCCGAGCAGCTCCATCGGCAGCAGCACGTTCTCGCGCGCGGTCAGGTTCGCGAGCAGCTGGAAGCTCTGGAAGACGAAGCCGACCGTGTGCCGCCGCAGCAGCGCCAGGCGGTCCTCGGACAGGCGGTCGATGCGCTCGCCGCCGAGCCAGACCTCGCCCGCGCTCGGCCGGTCGAGGCCGGCCATCAGGGCGAGCAGGGTCGACTTGCCGCTTCCCGAGGGGCCGAGCACGGCCACGAACTCGCCGCGCCGCACCTCGAGGTCGATGCCGTCGAGGATGCTGAGCAACCGCCCGCCCGAGGGCAGCTGCCGCGCGACCCCCGCGAGGCGCAGCACCGCGTCATGGTTCGTCTGCATGGCCACCGTCACGCTCCTCTCGCCGCTACAATCGTGCCCATGGCACGCATCATTTCACGATCCGCTCCCCGCCGCCGCGCGGCGGCCATCGGCGCCGCCTCGCTGCTCGCCCTGACCTGCGGCCGGCCGGCCCCGCCGCCCGGGCCCGCACCACGGCCGAGCCCCACGTCCCGACCCGCCACCGCCGCCGTCCGCGTCGTCGTCCTCGGCGACAGCCTCGCGGCCGGCCTCGGCCTCGCCGCCGACGAGGCCTTCCCGGCGGTGGTCGAAGGCCTGCTCCGCGAGCGCGGGCACGCGGTCGAGGTGGTCAACGCAGGGGTCAGCGGCGACACCTCGGCGGGCGGCCTCGCCCGCCTCGAGTGGGTGCTGCAGCGGCCGGCCGACATCCTCGTCGTCGAGCTCGGCGGCAACGACGCCCTGCGCGGCCAGGAGCTCGAGGCGACTGAGTCCAACCTGCGCGAGATCGTGCGCCGCGGCCGCGCTTCAGGCGCGCGCGTGCTGCTCCTCGGCATGGACGTGCCGGCGAACTACGGCCCCGACTACGGCGGCCGCTTCGCCGCGCTCTTCGAGCGTGTCGCCGGGGAGGGGAGGAGGGCGTGCCGCTGGTGCCGGGGTTCGTGCGCGGCCTCGCCGCCGGGCCCGGGCGCCTGCAGGCCGACGGCCTCCACCCCACCGCCGCCGGCCAGCGGCTCCTCGCCGAGAACCTGCTGCCCGCGCTCGAGGCGCTGGTGCTCGAGGCGGCGGACGCCGCCGCGGGCTGAGCGCGGCTCTCAGCGCAGGAGGGCGATGATCTCCTGCGCTTTGGCGATCAGCTCGTCGCCGAGCGCCGGGTCGAGCTCGCCGACCGCGACGTAGTTGCGGACCTTGATGATGAAGAGCTCGAGGCGCTGGATCGCGATCCGCTCGCCGTTGGCGTACTGCAGGAACCACAGCGCCACCTGCAGCTCGGCGATCAGGCTGCGGCCGCGGCTGTAGCGGATCTCGCCCTCGTCGATGAGATCCTCGATGTCGCCGATGAGGTCGACGATCTCGCCGCGGACGATGTCGACGTTCAAGGTCCTGCTCGCCTCGCCCTCGCCGCCGTCGTCGTCGGCGACCCGCACCGCGAGGAGGTAGCTGCCGGAGGCGGCGTAGGAGTGCCGGACGGTGAAGGGGCTGCTCACCGGGTCGAGGGTCTCGACCGCGCCGTCGCCCCAGTCGACGGTCGCCGCCCAGGTGTCGGGTCCGGGGTCGAGGAAGCTGACCTCGATGACCACCTCCCGGCCGACCACGGCGCCGATGCCGGTCGCCGCGATGCGCACCGCCGGCGCCAGATTGCGCACCTCGACCTCGGCCGCGGCCGTGGTCGCGACCCCGCTCGCGTCGACGGCGCGGACCGCCACCGGGTGCGTCGTGGGGCCGTCGAGGCCGAGTGCTCCGGCGTCGAGGACGATATCTGCGCCGGACCCGTCGTCGAAGTCGCCGTCGTTGTCGAGGTCCCAGGCGAAGCTCACCGCCCCGCCCTGCGGGTCGACCGCGCTCGCCGCCAGGGTGACGGTGCCGCCCTCGTCGACCCCGTACGGCCCGCCGAGCGCCACCTCCGGCGCCAGCGTGTAGCGGAAGACCACTCCGCCCCCGCCCGGCCCCCCGCCGGTGGTCACGCCGTAGAGGTTGCCGTCGACGCCGAGGACCATCGCGCTCTCCGGCCAGGCGCCGGTGGCGTGGTCGAAGTGGTGGACGGTCACCACCTCGTCGTCGGCGCCGACCGCGAACACGGTGCCGTAGCCGTGCGTGCCGCCGTTGCGGGTCAGGCCGTAGAGCCGACCGTCGCCGGCGAGCGCGAGCTCGCCGACGGGCAGCCTCCCGTCGGAGCCCTGGAAGCTGTGCACCGGGGCCAGCCCGCCCGCCGCGCGGCGCTTGAAGACCATGCCGTTGCCGCGGTCGCCGCCGTAGGAGGCCGTGCCGTAGAGCGCCTCGTCTTCAGTCCCGGCAGCCCTCAGCGTCAGCCCGGCCTCGGGCCGCTGGCCTCCGATCGCCGACATCTGCTCCAGCCTGGCGAGCCCGCCGGCCGGGTTCGCGCGGAAGACCGCACCGTACTCGGTGTAGCCGCCGGTGATGTTGAACCACTCGGCGACCGTTCCGTAGAGCCAGCCGTCGTCGG
>JALOKS010000206.1 GCA_025456385.1 Thermoanaerobaculales bacterium
CGACCGCGTCATCGATGCCCTGCTCGCCTACGGCCGCGACGCCGGAGCCGCCGTCGTCGTCGTCACCCACGACCGGGAGCTGCTGCCGCGGTTCGATCGGGTCGTGGATGTCGCCGAGTTGTTTGGAAGCACTGGAGGGCCAGGGACAGATTCCTGATTTTGGATGTTGGATGTTGGATGTTGGATGTTGGATGTTGGATATTGGATGTTGGACGTTGGATGGTGGATGGTGGATGGTGGATGGTGGATGGTGAGGTCGCAGTTGCGATTCGGGGTGTGATGTGACCTATCGGTCCCTTGAGGTCTGGCAACTGGCCCGCGATCTCAGTGTCGACATCCATAAGCTCACGCTGGAACGTCTGCCCGGAATCGAGAGGTTCGAAGAAGGACAACAGATTCGAAGATCGATCAAGTCAGTGCGATCCAATATCGTCGAGGGATACGGAAGGCGACGCTACAAGCAAGAGTTCATTCGATTCCTGACCTATGCCTTCGCATCGGCACTTGAGGCGGTCGATCACCTCGAATGTTTGTCGGAAACCGGATCACTCGAAAACGAAGCGATCTACACCTCGTTGCATTCGAGACTCGAGGAACTGGGCAGAAAGCTCAACAACCTGATTCAAGCAGTCGAATCCGGTCACCAGTCAGTCCGCGACGGTACCGCTGACTACCGAGGTGGCGAGGCGGCCTGCTCATCCACTATCCACTATCCAACATCCACCATCCCTGAATCTGCCATCCCTGACGACGATCCCTCAAACGACCCAGGCTCCCGATGAACGACGTGCTCTACCTCGCGTGGCGCTATCTGCGGTTCAACCGCGGCACGACGGCGGTGCTGGTGGGCACCATCAGCCTCATCCTGTTCCTGCCTGCAGCGCTGCACGTGGCGGTGCGCGAGGCCTCGCGGAGCCTCACCGCGCGCGCCGACGCCACGCCGCTGCTGGTGGGCGCCGCGGGCAGCGCGGTCGATCTCACGTTGGCCGCGCTCTACTTCCGCGAGCCCTCGCTCGACCCGGTGACCTTCGCCGAGGTGGAGCGCGTGGCAGGCTCGGGACTGGCGGGCGCCATGCCGCTGCTCCTGCGCTACCGGGCCGGCGGCTTCCGCATCGTCGGGACCAGCAGCGACTACCTCGAGTTCCGCGGCCTCGAGATCGCTTCCGGCCGCCGCTTCGCGATCCTCGGCGAGTGCGTCCTCGGCGACCGGGCGGCACGGTCGCTCGGCCTCGCCCCCGGCGACCACCTCGTGTCCACACCGGCCGGGGCTTTCGACGTGGCCGGGACCTTCCCCCTCAGGATGAGCGTCGTCGGGGTGCTCGCGCCGACCGGGAGCCCTGACGACGAGGCGGTCATCGTGGACGTCAAGACGACGTGGGTGATCGCCGGCCTGGCCCACGGACATCTCGACGTGACCGACCCCGCCGCAGCTGACGGCGTGCTCTCCCGGGACGAGGACAACGTCGTCGCCAACGCGTCGGTCCTGTCCTACACCGAGATCACGCCGGAGAACATCGACTCGTTCCACTTCCACGGCGATCCGCGGATGTTCCCGATCGACGCCGTGGTTGCGGCGCCGCGCGACCGCAGGTCGGCGATCATGCTGCGCGGCCGCTACGAGGAGCTCGCGGACCCAGTGCAGATGGTGGTGCCGCGCGAGGTGGTGGACGATCTCGTGGCGACCATGTTCTCGGTCCGCGACGCGGTGCTGCTGATCAGCCTCGGCCTCGGCGCCGCCACCCTCGCCACAGCGGCACTGGTGTTCGCGCTGTCGGTGCGGCTGCGGCGACGGGAGCTGGAGACCATGCGGAAGATCGGCGCCAGCCGCGGCCGCATGCGCGCGGTGCTGGCCGCGGAGGTGCTGCTGGTGGTGGCGGTCGGTGTCCTGATCGCCGCCGTCCTGACGCTCGCGGTTTCGCGTTTCGGCGGCCTGGCGCTGCGTTTCCTGGGAGCATGACGAACAGCGGAGGCGGACATGAGACTGGGCCTGAGAGCGTTCGCGGCTGCGGTGGTGGCGGCCGCCTGCGGCTGTGCCCCCGAGCTGCCGGAGACGGCGGTCGCGGGTCGCGACGAGCCTTCGCGCGTCGGCGCCGTGGAGGTGACGAACGAGCCCCTGGCATGGGTGGCGGGGCGGCTCGGCGGGCCGCTCGTGGAGGTTCGTTTCCGCGCCGCGGAGGCGACCGACCCGGCGACCTGGAAGCCGACCACCGAGGACATTCTCGCCATGCAGGAGGCGGACCTGATCATGCTCAACGGCGCCTCGTACGAGGGCTGGCTCAAGGACGTCTCGCTGCCGATCTCGCGCCTGGTGGACACCACGGCCGCGGCACGCGACCGACTGATCTCGGTCGCCGAGACGGTGACCCACAGCCACGGCCCCGAGGGCGAGCACGAGCACGCCGGAACCGCCTTCACCACCTGGCTCGACCCGACGCTGCTCGCCGAGCAGGCCCGGGCGGCCGCGGCCGCTCTCGCCGCACGTTGGCCGGAGCACGAGGAGCTGTTCGCTGAGGGCCTCGCCGCACTGGCCGCCGACCTCGCGGCCCTCGACGCCGAGCTCGAGGCGGCGACGGCGCCCGCAGGCGACCGGCCGCTGGTCTTCTCCCACCCCGTCTACCAGTACTTCCAGCGGCGCTACGGGCTCGTGGGGGAAAGCGTCCACTTCGAGCCGGATGTCATGCCGGATGCGGACCAATGGGCGGAGCTCGATCGCCTGCTCGAGCACGGCGGGGCGCGGTGGATGGTCTGGGAGGAGGAGCCGATCGGCGAGATCCGGGCCGCCCTCTCGGAGCGCGGCGTCGGCGTCCTCGTCGTGGCGCCCTGCGCCACGCCGCCGCCCGGAGGCGACTTCCTGGCCGTCATGCGCGGCAACGCCGAGGCTCTCCGCGCGGCCTTCGGCGCTGCACGATGACCGCCGCCGGTCTCGCGGCGGTGTCCGTCGCGATGCGTCGACGCCCCGCCCGCTGCCGGAGTCGGCAGTCCCGGCGGCGACCGCCGCTGGGGTTCCGGACGACGGAGCCTGCGAGCGGGCAGCCGAACGTCGAAATGGACACGCAGCAGCGCTCACACCTCGAGATCGACGGCGAGCTTGGACGGCGCGCCGGCGACCTCGCGCACCAAGCGGGGCACGAGGTAGCCCGGCAGCCGGGCGGCGAGCTCGCGCACGAGCCCGGCCGCCCTCGACTCGGCGACCGCGAAGTGCGCGGACCCGGCGACCGGGTCGAGCATGTGCAGGTAGTAGGGCAGCACGCCGGCGTCAAGCAGGGTCTCGCTGAGCCCCGCCAGCGCGGCGGCCGAGTCGTTGACCCCGGCGAGCAGCACTGACTGGTTGAGCAGGCTCGCGCCGGTGGCGCGCAGGGCGGCCAGCGCCCGGCGCACGTCATCGTCGATCTCGTTGGCGTGGTTGGCGTGCACCACCACGACGGTCGGCAGCTCCATCGCCCGCAGCCACTCCACCAGCGTCTCGTCCACCCGCTGCGGCAGGACGATGGGCAGCCGGGTGTGGACGCGAAACCGGCGCAGCTGCGGCAGGCGGTCTGCCGCGCGCGCGAGCTCGGCGAGCCGCGCGTCGGACAGGGTCAGCGGATCACCTCCCGAGAGGATCAGCTCGGCGATTCCCGGGTCGGCGGCGATGCGGTCGAGGGTCGCCTGCCAGCCCCCACCCGGCGCATGGTGCTCGGCATACGGGAAATGGCGGCGGAAGCAGTAGCGGCAGTGGACGGCACAGGCGCCGGTTGCCACCACCAGCGCGCGGCCCTCGTACTTGTGCAGGACCCCGGCGACCGGCGGCGCCGCCAGCTCGCCGAGCGGGTCCGCGCTGAAGCCGGGCGCGGGGACGTCCTCCTCGGCGAGGGGCAGAACCTGCCGCAGGAGCGGGTCGGCGGGGTCGCCGCGGCGCATGCGGGCGACGAAGCCTCGTGGTACCCTGAGCGGGAATCGGCGGCCGCCGGCGGGGGTTGCAGACCGGACGCGGCCGTCGAGGCCGAGCAGGGCGAGCAGCTCGTCGGCGTCGCCCACCGCCTCCGCGAGGAGGCGGCGCCAGTCGCCGGCCGGCCAGGGCTCCGAGGTCACGCGCATGACGCCCGGCAGTCTCGCAGCACCGAGTGGATCGACGCAAGTCAGGACAAGGAGATCGGGGAATCATGGCTTCGTACAACATGAACCAGGTCCGGGTCGGGCTCAAGATCACGGTCGACGGGGATCCCTGCGTCGTCGTCGACACCGACGTCGTCAAGCCCGGCAAGGGCCAGGCCTTCACCCGCGTCCGCTACAAGAACTACCGCACCAACCGCGTCAACGAGATGACCCTCAAGGCCTCGGACTCGGTGCAGGGCGCGGACGTCATCGACAAGGAGATGCAGTACCTCTACTCCGACGGCGACATGTGGTACTTCATGGACCAGGAGTCCTACGAGCAGGTCGGCACCCACCGCGAGGAGGTGGGCGACGCCGCGCAGTGGCTCAAGGAGGAGGACATCTGCTCGGTGACCCTGTACGAGGGCAATCCGATCGTCGTCACGCCGCCCAACTTCGTGGTCCTCGAGGTCGTCGAGACCGACCCCGGCGTCCGCGGCGACACCTCCTCGGGCGGCAACAAGCCGGCCAAGACCGAGACCGGCGCCGTGGTGCGGGTGCCGCTCTTCGTGCAGACCGGGGAGCGGATCAAGGTCGACACCCGGACCGGGGAGTACGTGTCCAGGGCCTGAGGTAATGGCCGCAACGAATTCGGAATTCGGAATTCGGAATTCGGAATTGGCGCCGGGCCACCCGTTCGGGATTTCGGATTTCGGATTTCGAATTTCGAACTTCCGCCCACCCGTCCCTTCCGGATCTCGGATCTCGGATTTCGGATCTCCACCCGCCCGCCCGGCTCGCGGGACGGATGCCGGGAGGGTGGTCGGGAACTCAAAACTCACATCTCAAAACTCAAGACTCGCGCCCTTTGAGTCCAGCCATGAGCTCGGCGCGTGACGACTGGCGGCCGACGGGCTCGTTGGAGGCGCTGCGCCGGCGCGCCGAGATGCTGGCGACGGTCCGCTCCTTCTTCGCCGCCCGCGGCGTGCTCGAGGTCGAGACGCCGCTGCTCGCCGCGGCCCCGGTCACCGACCTCCACCTCCACGCCCTGAGCTGCCGCTACCGCGGCCCCGGCGCCGACGA
>JALOKS010000021.1 GCA_025456385.1 Thermoanaerobaculales bacterium
TTGGCGCGGTACAGGGCGGCGTCCGCGCTGCGCAGCAGCTCGACGCTGTCGAGGGCGTCGTCGGGGAAGCAGGCCACGCCGCCGCTGATCGTCACGCGCCCGAGCGGCTGCGTCCGGCCGCCCTCGAACTCGAACTCCTCGATGCGCTTGCGCACCATGCTGGCGGCTGTCATCGCCTGGCCCTTGGTCCGGCCCGGCATGACGAGCAGGAACTCCTCGCCGCCGAAGCGGCCGAACACGTCGTCGCTGCGCACCGTGTCCTTGACCAGCTCGGCGAGCTTGGCGAGCAGGCGGTCGCCGGCGACGTGGCCGTTGGTGTCGTTGTACACCTTGAAGTTGTCGAGGTCGAAGATGAACACCGAGGCCTTCCCGCTCTTCTTGCGGGCGTCGATGAGCGCCATCTGCAGGCGCTTGAGCAGAGCGCCCTTGTTGAAGATCCGGGTCAGCTTGTCGACCTCGGCCTCGACCTCCTTGCGACGGTAGGCCTCGACGTTCTTCCAGGTCAGGGCGCCGATCCGGCCGAGCATCTCCAGCACCTCGCGCTCGGTGTCGTGGTGCCGCTCGGGCCGCGAGACCGCGAGCACGCCGAGGGTGTCATCCCCGGCGACCATCGGCGCGACGATGTCCCAGGCCGGCTCGGCCGTGACCCGGGAGCGCTCGTAGCTCCACAGCTGGTCGTCGTCGAAGTCCTTGCGCACCATCACCTGCTGGCGCCTGGCGACGATCCCCACCTGGCCTTCCCCGAAGCGGAACTCCATGCCGTCGCGGAGCGTGCCGCGGGTGGAGTGGAGCGCCGCCACCGACAGGCGCGCGTTCTCCGGCGGCTCGCCGTCCGGGGCGTCCCGCTTGACCAGCACCGCGGCCACCTCCGGCTGGTAGATCTGCACGACGGCCTTGAGCAGGACCCCTGGGATCAACCGCACCTGCCGCTCGGAGTGCAGCTCGCCGAGCATGGTCGAAAAGATCTGGAAGAACTCGCGCATGAAGGTGAGGTCCTGCTCGAGGCGCCGGAACCGGCGGGCCGAGGCGTCGCGGACGTCCTTCGCCTCCTCCTCGGCGGCGCGCCGCGCGGCGGAGCTGCGGCGCAGCACCATCGCCAGCGCCACCAACAGCAGGCACAACGGCGGCACCGCGATCACCGCCATCACCGCCAGGGAGGGCCACTGGGAGAGTTCGCTCACGCTCGCGTCTCCAACTCATCAACCCGCATCTGCTCGGGAGACATCATCCGCGACGGGCGGAACCTCGAACCCCACAATTGTACACCGCTGCCGCGACCAGCCGGCTCGGCCGCGACAGCGGCCGCTCGCGCCTCAGGGGGAGGCCGCCGGAATGCGCAGCAGCAGGCTCCGTTCCGCTGCGGGCGGCGGCAGGTCGTCGTCGATGGTGCCGGTCACAGCGTTGTCCGAGACCAGCCACAGGGCGCCGTCCTCGGCGACCGCGATGCCCTCGACGTTGTTGCCCAGCCCGGCGGCGACAACGGACCGCAGGAGCTCGGTGAGGTCGAGCACCACGGTCGCCGCGCCGGTCAGGAGGTCGATCGTGATGACCTCGTAGCGCTCGCCGGGAAACTGGGTGCGCAGGGCCAGGAGGCGCCCGCGGTACCACTCGAGGCCCGTCAGCCGCCAGGCGCAGTCCGCGAGCTCGATCGTGAGCGGCGATCCCCGGAGCAGCAGCTCGTCGTCCCGCCGGCGCAGCCGGAACAGGGTCGAGACGCAGGTTCCGGGCCCGGCCTGGCTGCGCTCCAGCAGCAGCAGGACATCTCCGGAGGCCGGGTCGAGCTCGATACCCTCGAAACCCAGCTTGCCGCCGCGCACCGCCACCCCTCGCAGCTTCAGCGCCCGCAGGGGGACCGCACGGCGATCGCGGCCATCCAGGGCACGCTCGACGGTGGCGAGGCGGGTCTCGTACACCGCGGCGTGGGCCTCGTCGCAGACGAGCAACGCGCGAGAGCTGACTGCGATGCCCTCGAGCTCGGCGTGCCGTGGCACCGCCAGCCGCACTGTCCGCACCGCCGGTGCGGGTGCCTGCTCGACGATGAGCAGGCGCGCGTACTTCTCCGAGACCAGGTAGAGGTCAGTGCCCAACGCATCGAGACCCGAGGCCTCCAGGGCGCGATCCTGCGCGAAGAGGAAGTCGTCCGCCTCCCACACCACGACCTCCGCCCGGCCCGGGTCCCAGGCCGGGAGCGGCGCGAGGCTCGGGTCAGCGGCCGAGCGGCAGCCGAGCGCCGTCGCCACCAGCAGCATCGCGCTCCACGCCAGCCGAACCCTGCGGCGGGTGTGCCGACGGTCCTCAGCCGGCACCTCTGGCCTCCAGGTCCGGAGCCTCCGGGAAGAGTCTTTGCAGCCCGTCCGTCGAGGCGGCGCAGACGCCGCGCTCCGTCACCAGCGCGGTCACCAGCCGCGCCGGCGTGACGTCGAACGCGTCGTTGCGGGCCGTGCAGCCCGGAGGCGCGACCTCGACCTCCGTCAGCTCGCCTCGCCGGGTCCGGCCCCACACCCGGGTCAGCTCCTCGGCGGGCCGCTGCTCGATCGGAATCTCGGCCAGCCCGTCCGAGATCTCCCAGTCGATGGTGGTCGAGGGCAGGGCGACGTAGAAGGGCACCCCGTTGTCGCGCGCGGCAAGTGCCTTGAGGTAGGTGCCGATCTTGTTGGCCACGTCGCCCGCCGCCGTCGTGCGGTCGGTGCCCACCAGGCAGAGGTCGACGAGGCCCCTCTGCATGAGGTGACCGCCCGCGTTGTCGGCGACGAGAGTGTGCGGCACGCCGTGGGCGCCGAGCTCGAAGGCGGTCAGGGAGGCACCCTGGTTGCGCGGCCGGGTTTCGTCCACCCAGACGTGCACCGCGATGCCGCCGTCATGCGCGAGGTAAACCGGCGCCAGGGCGGTTCCCCAGTCGACCGTCGCCAGCCAGCCGGCGTTGCAGTGGGTCAGAACGTTGACCGGTCCGCCGCCTTTCCGCGCAGCGGCCTCCCGCAGCAGCTCCAGCCCGTGCTCACCGATCCGACGGCAGAGGGCCACGTCGTCATCGCAGATCCGGGCGGCGGTCTCCCAGGCCACCGCCACGCGCTCCTCCGGCTTCAGGTCGGCAACCGCCGCGTCGACCCTGCGCAGCGCCCAGCGCAGGTTGACCGCCGTCGGGCGGGTGGCCGTGAGTCGAGCCACGGCGCGGCGCAGGCTCGCGTCCGAGGGATCCGCTGCGAGCGCCAGACAGACGCCGTAGGCCGCGGTTGCACCGATCAGCGGGGCCCCCCGGACCTGCATGGTGACGATCGCCCGCTCCACCTCGTCGAGGGAGACCAGGCGCGCGATCTCGAATCGGTGTGGGAGCACGGTCTGGTCGATGACGTCGACCGCCACGCCGTCCGCAGCCGGTCGGATGCTCCGGTACCAGGTGCCGTTGACCCGCACGCCTGGAAGTGTAGCCCGGACCGGGGACATCCCGCTCCGACCGCGTATACTGCACGGGCGCGCAAGGGAGCAACATTCACGCGCGCAACGGGGAGGACGCATGGTGCGACAGGCGTCGGTTCTCGCACTCACGGTACTCGTCGGGTTGACACTGGGTTGCTCGGGAACGGAGCAGGCGGAGAGCGATCCGGCAGCGGCCGCGTACGAGGCTTTCAAGACCGCGTGGGACGAAGCCGCGACCGCTGAGGCCAAGGCGGCCCTGGCAGCGGACCATCTCGCCCGCTTCCCGGACACCGACCACTCCGGCTCGATGGCGTGGCGGATCGCCTACTACCGGGGCGACGAGCTCGGCGACCCGGCGGGCGCGTGGGCGGCGATCGAGACGGCGCTGCCCCGGATCACGGACCCCGAGCAGCGCTTCGAGGCCAGCATGGCGGCCTTCAGCCTCGCAGACTCGGTCGAGGTGCCGCTCGACATCGCGGAGGTGGCGGACGCTCTCGCGGCGGTCCGCCCGCTGAGCTTCGACGAGCACGGCGAGGTCGCCGACGCTGCGCTCGAGCTCGCGCAGTGGGCAGTGGCCGAGCAGCACGCCGGTGCGGCTCTCGAGCTCGCCACGCCCGAGCAGGTCAAGGCCGACTACCCGGAGCGCGAGTTCAGCGAGGCGCAGCTCCTCGCCCGCTCGCAGCACCGGCGAGCGTCATCGCTCGCCGCACGCGGCTGGGCCCTGTTCAACATCGGCGAACGGGATGCGGCGTTCCAAGGCTTCGAGGAGGCGGCGGCGGCCGGCAGCGTCGGCTACCTCGGCGTGCCCAACACCCCGCTGTACCGCTACTGGGGCCGGGCGGCACTGAGCGAGGGCGACCTCGAGAAGGCCATCGAGCTGCTGGGCGCCGAGGCCATCTTCGGCGAGGACCGGGCGGCCGCCGAGCCCTACCTGCGCGAGGCGTTTGCCGCCAAGGGCGCTGGCTCGGAGAGCTACGAGGAGTTCCTGTGGGCGACCCGCAACAGGCTCGCCAAACCGGCCGACGACTTCGAGCTCCCGGACTACGAAGGCCGCCCGCACCGCCTCTCCGACCGCACCGGCGCGGTAACCCTGCTCGCCTTCTGGTTCCCCACGTGAGGCGGCTGTCGCGTGGAGTTGCCACGCCTGCAGCCCCTCTTCGAAAAGTACCGGGACCAGGGCCTCGAGATCATCGCCGTTGAAGGCAAGCGCGACACCGAGCGGGCACGGACGTTCATCGCCGAGCACGGTCTGAGCTACACCATGCTCGAGAACGGAGAGGGCGAGGCGGAGGTGGCGAGCAACCTGTACAAGGTCCGCGCCTACCCCTCGTCCTTCCTCATCGACCGCCAGGGCCGAGTCATGTACTTCCACCTCGGCTTCGAGGAGGGCGACGAGAAGCGGCTCGAGGAGGAGATCCTGAGCCTGCTCTGAAGGATTTCGAACTTCGGATTTCGAATTTCGGATGAGCCCCCACCCGCCCTGGTGGGGGCTCTTTGTTGGGTGCACTGGCATCCTGGCGCTGTGGCGGCGCCATTCGAGAGTTGAACGTTCACCCTTGCAGCGTTTCCTCGGCAAGGTTTCGCCGTCATAATGAGGGCATGCCGAGGATCAACGACGAGCTGGTGATCGACGACGGCGAGCTCCGCTTCGAGTTCGCGCGGAGCTCGGGTCCGGGCGGCCAGAACGTCAACAAGGTGGAGACCAAGGTACGCCTGCTCTTCGACCTCGCCGCCAGCCCCTCCCTGTCGCCGGCGCAGCGCGAGCGCGTCGCAGAGCGCCTCGGCTCTCGGATCGGGCGCGACGGCGTGCTGCGGGTCACGTCGCAGCGCCACCGCAGCCGGGAGGCCAACCGGCGCGCGGCCGTCGAGCGCTTCGCGTCGCTGCTCGCGGAGGCCCTGACGGAGGCCGCGCCGAGAGTACCGACCCGGGTGTCCAGGGCGAAGAAACTGCGGCGGCTCGAGGCGAAGCGTCAGCTGTCGCGCAAGAAGGCCATGCGGACCCCACCGGACGAGGAGAGCTGAACCTCCTCCGGAAGCGCGGAGCGGGTCTACTCCAGGCCGAGCTCGGCGAAGGTCGAGGAGCCGCCGCGGAAGCCGATCGAGACGCGCTCGTGGTCGACCACCACCGGCAGCCGGTGCTCCCAGCTCACATCGCGCAGTCGTCGCATGTCGCCCGGTGAGCGGCTGAGGTTGAGCTCCCGGTAGCGCACCCCGCGCCGGTCGAGGTCCGCCAGCAGCGCCGCTGAGTGGGGGCAGCCGTCGGCGGTGAAGACGAGCAGCGTGTCGAGGCGGGGCACTACTGACATCCACGCAACGATTTCGAATTTCGAATTTCGAATTTCGAATTTCGAAATCTCACTCTCCGTCCTCCGGGGGCTCCTCAAGGTACTCGCTGAAGTCCGCCCCGCCCGGCTCCATCGCCGCCAGGACCCGCGGGTCGTCCCGCCACCGCGGGTGTGCCTTGACGCGGAGCCCGAGGTAGATCCTGGCGCCGAAGAGGCGCTCGAGCTCCTCCCGCGCGGCCTGACCGATCGCGCGCACCATGCTGCCGCCACGACCGACGACGATGCCCTTCTGGCTCGCGCGCTCGACGAAGATGGTCGCCTCCAGGCGCAGGAGGTTCTCGCCCTCGTCGAAGACGTCGACGACGACTCCCGTCGTGTAGGGCAGCTCGCCGTGGGTGCGCTCGAGAAGCTTCTCGCGGATGACCTCGGCGACGAAGAAGCGCTCGGTCTGGGTCGAGCTGAGCTCCGGCGGGTACAGACCCGGCCCCGGAGGCAGACGGCGGAAGAGCTCGTCGAGCAGGGCTTCAAGACCATCGTGCTCGCGGGCCGAGATCGGCACCACAGTCGCGCCTGGGCGCCGTTCCTGATAGCCGGCGATCAGGGGCAGCAGGTCGCTCTTGCTCCGGACGAGGTCGATCTTGGTCAGCACTCCGACCACCTCGGACCGCGCCTCGCCGAGCAGCTCGAAGAGGTACGCCTCGCCGCCACCCCAGGGCGCCGCCGCATCGACGAGGTGGAGCACGATGTCGACCTCCTCGAGGGCGGACCGCACCTCCTGCATCATGCGGGCGTTCATCTTGTGCAGGGGCCTGTGGACGCCCGGCAGGTCGAAGAACACCGCCTGGCCCCGCTCCTCCGTGAGAATGCCGACGATCCGATTGCGGGTGGTCTGCGGCTTGTCGGAGACGATGGCGAGCTTGTCACCGACCAGCGCGTTCAGCAGGGTGCTCTTGCCGGCGTTGGGCCGACCCACGAGGGCCACCGTGCCGGAGCGAGGGTCGATCCGCTCTGCCATGTTCTATCGCTCCCGGGTCCGCAGACGCTAGCTCTTCGGCGAGGACTGTGCGCTCTCGCCGACCCGCCGCACGGTAACGCTTTCGATCCGTCGCTCGTCCATCACCTCGACCGTGAAGAGCAACCGGTGCGCCTCGTCGGGGACCTCGGTCCCGGGATCCGGAACCGTTCCGTGCAGCGAGAACACGAGGCCACCGACGGTGTCGACCTCCTCGTCGTCGACCTCGATGCCGAAGAGCTCGTCCAACACCTCGATCGGCGCCCGCCCCTGCATCCGGTACACGCCGGGGCTCAGCAGCTGCCAGTCCGGCGGCTGCCTGGGGTCGAGCTCGTCCCCGATCTCGCCCACGATCTCCTCGAGGATGTCCTCGAGGGTCACCAGACCGGAGGTACCCCCGTACTCGTCCACGACAATCGCCATCTGCTGGTGCTTGCTCTGGAAGTCGCGCAGCAGCGCCCCGAGCGGTTTGTTCTCCGGCACGACCAGGCACGGTCGCGCGAGCTCGATGACCGTCGGCTCCTCCCCGCGTACGGTGTGTTCCACGATGGCCTTGACGTGCACGACGCCGACGATCCGGTCCACGGTCTCGTGGAACACCGGGATCCGGCTCTTGTGGGTTTCGGCGAAGACCCGGAGCAGCTCCGAGAAGGAGTCGCTGTCGGCCACGGTGACCATCTCGGTCCGCGGCGTCATGACCTCCCGAACCACCGTGTCGAAGAAGTCGACCAGCGACTCGACGATCTCGCCCTCCTCGCCCTCGAAGATTCCCGCGGCCTCGCCGGCCTGGAGGTAGGCCTGGATCTCGGCGTCGCTCACTTCTTCCTCGTCATCCTCGCTCGGAGGCCCCACCGACGCGTGACTGCGGTGCGCGACCAGCGGCAGCAGGGGAAACACCGCGGGCCCGACCAGCTTGAGCATCGACACCACGACGCCTTCTGAAAGCGGGTGCACGGCGGTGCGCACCGCCGCCGTGAGCAGCAGCGGCACAACGACCGCGACGACGAGCGCACTCCAGCCCCCGAGCCCGGGAAGGTTGAAGACGATCAACCACGCGCAGCCCAGGCAGAGCAGCTGCAGCCACCGAACGACGTCGATCACCCGCGAGACGTGGACGCCGGCCGGCACCCCGCCGAGCCCCGGGTGCTCCTCGAGGATGCCCTGGAACCGCACATTGCCCAGCCTCGGCAGCGAGCGGAGCAGCAGCTCGGTGACGGCGTACAGGACCGCCAACAGAACTGCGACCAGGCTCAAGGTCACAGGATCGCTGAACCACGAGGCGAGGCCGGCCCTCATGGGAGGAGCTCCCCCCGCAACCGCAGCTCGAGTCTGTTCATCCGCCCCCGGTCCTGCTCGTGATCATAGCCCAGGAGGTGGAGGAGGCCGTGCAGACCGAGCTCTGCAAGCTCGCGGAGCTCGTCGTGCCCGAGCCGCTCCGCCTGGCGGCGGGCGCTGTCGACCGAGATGACGATCTCGCCGAGCAGCCGACGTCCCGACGGCAGCAGGTCACCGTCGGGGAAGGACAGCACGTCGGTCTCGCTGTCGTCTCCCAGGTACCGGGCGTTGAGCTCCCGCAGCAACGCGTCGCCGGTCACCAGCACATGGACCTCGACGCCATCCTGGCCAAGCCGGGTCAGACACCCGCCGATGACCCTCCGCAGCGTCTCAGCCGTCGGCTGGGATGGTTTTCGCTGCCACCTGATGTGGACCCGATTCACGCGTCCGTCGCCTCCTGTTGAAGTCGAAGCCAGGATAATCGATCCGGTGGTGGTACATGTTGGTGAGCACCAGCAGGAAGGCCGACGCCACCCGCTCGAGCTCTGAGAAGGTCAGCTCGCAGACCTCGAGCTGTCCGTCCTCGAGTGAGTTCGAGAAGATGGTGTCGATCATCGCCTGGATCTTGGTCGGCGTCGGCGACTCGAGGGTGCGTGCAGCCGCCTCGACCGCGTCCGCGAGCATCAGGATTCCCAGCTCCTTGGTGTGAGGCTTGGGTCCCGGATAGCGGTAGTCGCTCTCGCGCACGTCGGACTTGTCGCCCCCGCCGCGCTCGACCGCCCTGCTGTAGAAGTACTGGATGAGCTTGGTGCCGTGGTGGGTGGCGATGCCCTGCCTCACCGGCAGGGGCAGCCGCGCCTCCCGCGCGAGCGCCAGTCCCTCCTTGACGTGGCTCTGGAGGACCAGGGCCGACATGGAAGGCGCCAGGCCGTCATGGGGGTTGCCGTCGCGCTGGTTCTCGACGAAGTAATCCGGCTTCACCAGCTTGCCGACGTCGTGGTAGTAGGCGCAGACCCTGCACAGGAGCGCGTTTGCCGCCACGGCGTCGGCGCCCGCCTCCGCCAGGTTGCTGACCGCGAGCGAGTGCTGGTAGGTGCCCGGAGCTTCCAGAGAGAGTCGCTTCAGAAGCGGCAGGTTCTGGTTCGAGAGCTCGAGCAGGCGGGTGTCGGTGGTCACCCCGAACACCGCTTCGAGCACCGGCAGCAGGAACGACACGACGCCCACGGAAAGCGGGCCGCCGACGAAGGCGAAGAGGGCTGCGAAGGCCACCGCCGACGGCTGCTCGGGCAGCCCGCGGTAGAGCTCGAGGACCAGCATCATGACCACGTTCGCGGCACCGACGACAAGACCCACTCGGCTCATCGACATCCGGTCACGCGACCGCTGGGTCGCGAGGGCGGCGACCAGGCCCGAGGCCAGGGCGAAGGCCGCCATCGGGAAGCTGTCGTCGAGCATCATCCCGGCGATGCCAGCTCCGCAGACCGCGAAGCTCGACGCCGGCGCCATTCCGAGCAGGACGATGACCGTCGCCGGACCCGCGGCGAAAGGCAGCGCCCAGAGGTAGACCTCCACCGCCGACAGGGCCGAGCCTTGCGCCGAGAACGCGCTCGCGTGCGCGAGGTAGGAGCCGAGCCGCGTGATGGCGGTGAAGAGCAGGAGGAGGATGAAGATCATGGACAGCCGCCGTCGCATCTCGGCTTGACCACCGAGCTGGCGCAGCAGGGGCCACCACGCGAGCACCATCAGCGAGACCAGCAGCGCGACGCCGGAGGCCCTGATCAGCCTGCCGACCTCCGTTCGCTCCCTGCCCAGCGCCCGCAGCGTCTCCGCCACCTCCTCGCTCACGGTGTCGCCGCGACGCACCAGGACCTGCCCACGACGCAGCTCGCGGGATCGGGACACGACGCGTTCCGCGGCGTCGCGCATCCGCTGCGACGTCTCCCCGCGGTTGAAAAGCAGGTTCGGCGCCAGGTTCGCCACCAGGAACTCGACGGTCGGCTTGATCCAGCGGCGAGCCACGACCGGCCGCTCCAGCAGCTCCGCCCGCAGTACCTCCTCGAGTCCGGTGCGGAGGTCCACCGCTTCGGCGAGGACAGCCAGGGGCACCAGCCGCTCCGAGCCCGAGGCCAGGTTGCGGAGCGTGACACCGAGCTCGCCGCGCCGCTCGAGCGCGCGCCGGTCATCGACGATGCCGGCTCGAAGCACTCCGGAGACGATGTCGGTCAGGACCCGCTCCAGCTCCCCGGAGCACGCCGCCGCGTCGAATACCTTGAGCATCGGCTCCGTGAGAACGAGCTCCGTGATGGCCCGAGGGCTGGCCAGGCCCTCGCCGTCCCGCCCGCGGCGATCGCGGCAGATGACGAACAGCATGCGCAGCTGCTCCTCGAGCTCGACCTGCAGGCGGGGCTCCAGGTCGTAAACCGGAAGCACCGCGGCGCGCGCCTCTTCCCGCGCGGCCTCGGTCGCTGCCTCGTCGGGCACCGAGACGTCGGCGGGAACGACGAAGTCAAAGGTCGCGACCTCGCCGGGCTGCCAGCCCGGGGGGCCCGAGCCGGTCCTCGGCAGCACCAGCAGCACGCAGCCGAGGATCGTCAGCAGGGCCCACAGCAGCGGGCGGTCGAGGAGGCGGTCCCACCAGCCGACCCGGTCCTCGAGGCCACGCCGGATGCGGCCTGACGTGCCCCTGGCCTCGCTCTTGGAGCTCCCGTTGCCGTTCACGGCTGCCGTTCCCGCCGCTTCTTCTCCCACTTCGCGTACCGATCCACGACCTCCTGGACCAGCGGGTGGCGCACGACGTCGCGATGGGTGAAGCGGATGGTGACGAAGCCTTCCGCTCCGTCGAAGATGTCGAGGGCCTCCACCAGGCCGGAGGTCTGCGCGAAGGGCAGATCGATCTGCGTGATGTCGCCGGTGATCACCGCTTTGGACTGAAAGCCCATGCGCGTCAGGAACATCTTCATCTGCTCGCGGGTCGTGTTCTGCGCCTCGTCGAGAATGATGAAGGCGTCGTTGAGAGTGCGGCCGCGCATGAATGCCAGGGGAGCGATCTCGATGACCTGGCGCTCGATAAGATTCGCCACCTTGTCATAGCCGAGAATGTCATAGAGCGCGTCGTACACCGGCCGGAGGTAGGGGTTGATCTTCTCCACCAGGTCCCCGGGGAGGAACCCGAGCCGCTCGCCGGCCTCCACCGCCGGGCGCACCAGGACGATCCTGCGGACCTTCTTGTCGGTCAAGGCCGCCGCAGCCAGCGCTACCGCGAGGTAGGTCTTGCCGGTGCCCGCCGGACCGATGACGAACACGCAGTCCCGCTCGGCGACCGAACGGATGAACAGCCTCTGGTTGAGGCTCCGCGGGACGACATAGCGTCGCACCGAGGCTGGAATCGTGGCGTCCAGGAAGAAGTCGACGAGGTCGGTCCCGGCGTCCTCCTCCAGAACCCGGACCGCAGTTCGAAACTCGTTCCGGCCGACCGTCGCGCCCGTCTCCAGGAGGCGGTCGAAGGCCTCGAGGAGTCGGCAGACGATGCCCTCGTTGACGTCGTCACCCTCGACCGACACCCGCGGGCCGCGCGCGGTGACCGCCACTCCGAGGCGCTCCTGCAGATAGCGCAGGTTCTCGTCACGCGGCCCGAACAGCTTCTCGAGGTTTCCCTCGCCGAGTGTCAGCTGCTGCATCAGCCCGCAACCTCCGAGCTCGAGGCACCGGACCGGGGCCGCCACTCGGTCTCGGCCCGTCCGTCGCGGAGGTTCAGGAAGCGGGCGAGGACGAAAAACGCGTCCGACAGCCGATTGAGGTACGCCAGCAGACCGGACGGCAGCCCGCCCCGATCCGCCTGCAGAAGGTTGACCCGCCTCTCCGCCCGACGGCACACGGTTCTCACGACATGCGCGAGCGCGGCGGCGCGCGATCCGCCGGGCAGGATGAACGCGCGCAGGGGCGGCAGCTCCGCGTCCATCTCGTCGATCCACGCCTCGATCGGTGCGCAGCTCCAGGAGTCCTCGTCGTGCGCCGTCCGTCGGGCGGGGTCCGCGAGGACGCTGCCGACCTCGAAAAGCGCGCGCTGGATCTCCTCGAGTCGCCGCTGCACCTCCGTCGGCAGGGGCTCGCAGCGCAGGAGGCCGAGGAACGACGCCATCTCGTCCACCGTGCCGTAGGCTTCGATGCGGGCGTCGTCCTTGCGGACCCGGCCGCCCGAGAAGAGCGAGGTTTCACCGGCATCCCCGGTTCTGGTGTAGATCTTCATCCGCGCATTCTACTGGAGAATCGGCCTCGGGGAGAGCTCCCGGCCGCCGGCTTCGGCGCCGCGCGGCGGGTTGTCGCAGATCACCGGCAGCCGGGGGCCTCTGTGTTAACCTTTGAGATGTTCCGGCGGCTCTCGAGGGAGGACACGTGGAGCTCAAAGAACTGCTCATGTTCATGACCAAGAAGGGAGCGTCGGACCTGCACCTGAAGCCGATGCGCCCCCCGCTCCTCCGCATCCAGGGCCGGCTCATCCCGATCAAGGCCAACCCCCTCCAGCCCGACGAGGTCGAGAGGATGCTGAGCGAGATTCTGAAGCCTGCGCAGCGGCAGCGCTTCGAAAAGCTGCAGGCCGTCGACATGGGCTACGGGGTTCCAGGCGTGGCGCGCTTCCGGTGCAACATCTTCATGCAGCGCGGGACCCTGGCCGCGGTCTTCCGGCGCGTGCCCTTCGAGATCGCGAGTGTCGATGACCTCAACCTGCCCGACGTCATCACCACCTTCACCGAGTACCCGAGCGGCATGGTGCTGATCACCGGACCGACCGGCTCCGGAAAATCGACGACCCTGGCGGCGATGATCAATCTGATCTCGAGAGCACGGCCCTGCCACGTCGTCACCATCGAGGACCCGATCGAGTTCCTGTTCCAGGACGACAAGGCGACGATCTCGCAGCGCGAGGTGGGCACCGACACCCCGACCTTCCACGAGGCTCTTCGCAACTGCATGCGCCAGGACCCGGACGTGATCATGGTCGGCGAGATGCGCGACCTCGAGACGATGTCGACGGCCATCACCGCCGCGGAGACCGGGCACCTGGTGTTCTCGACGCTGCACACCAACAGCGCCGCTCAGACGGTTGACCGCATCATCGACTCCTACCCCGCCGACCAGCAGGACCAGGTCCGCAGCCAGCTCGGCCTCGTCCTGCGCGCCATCGTCTCCATGCAGCTGGTGCAGAACAAGGACGGCAGCAAGCGCATGCCGGCCTGCGAGATCCTCGTCAACTCGCCGAAGATCTCCAAGCACGTCGAGAACGGGGAGATCAAAGAGATCCAGGAGGAGATGGAGAACTCCGTCAACTTCTACCACATGCAGAGCATGAACCAGTCGTTGATCGCATTGCTCGCCCACGACAAGATCACGTACGACCAGGCGACTCAGGCCTCGAGCGACCCGGACGACCTGTCGCTCAAGCTGCGAGCGATGTTCCCGAAGATCGAGGAACGTTTCAGGGAGGGTGAGATGTCACCATCGCCAGCCGACTTTTCGCAGATCACAGAGCTCCTCGAAACGAAGCGCCTCTACGAGGAGATGGAGGAACGCCACCGCGCGAAGCTGGCCGAGAAGGACGAGCAGATCGAGGGTCTCGAGGCCGACCTCGCCAACCTCCGGCAGCACCTGGACGAGATCTCGTCGGGGAACGACGAGGTCCGCCGCCAGGGCGACCTCGCCCGCACCGAGATGGCACGCGTCCGTGAGGAGTCGCAGCAGAAGATCAACGCCCTCAACGAACGAATCCGCGAGCTCAACCAACAGCTCCAGAACGGCGGCAAGGGGCCGACCTCGGGCTTTTTCAAACGCTAGCCGGCGGCGCCGGCGCGGACGCCCGCGGTACCGCGCGCCGGGCGCCCAGCCGGGAACCGCGCCCACACCCTCCCCCATCCCCTGCGCTATGATGCGCGGCCGGGAGCCGAATGACTGAAACCCCCGACGACCGCGAGCTGATCACCGAGCTGCTCACCCTCCTGCGTGGCGGCGAGGAGGAGGCTCTCCGCATCTTCCTCCGTCTCGCGCGCACCGAGGACGTCGCCGAGTGGCTGCACACCCTCGGCGCCGAGGACCGCCAGCGCATCCTGGTCGCGCTCGACCACGAGGCGGCGGGGGCGGTTCTGACCGACCTCACGGCCTCGATTCGCTCCGAGCTCGTCGATGAGATCGGGCCCGAGCGCCTCGCCCGCATCGCCGAAACCCTGCCGGCCGACGAGGCGGCCGACCTGATCGGAGAGCTGCAGCCGCACGAGACCGAGCAGGTGCTCTCGCACATCGCGGACGAGGACGAGGCGGTGCTGCGCGGCCTCCTCGCCTACCCCGAGGACACGGCCGGCGGCATCATGACCCCCGAGGTCGTGGCCCTGAAGCCCGAGGAGACGGTCGACGACGCCATCCGTTTCCTCCGCAGCGCCGGCGAGGAGATCCCGATCTCGGCGGTCTACGTGGTCGACGACGAGCGCCACCTGCTCGGCTTCGTCCGTCTCCGCCGGATGGTCACGGCACGCCCCGCGGCCCGCCTCGGGGACATCATGTCCACCGACGTGATCTCGGTGCCGGTTGACACCGACCAGGAAGAGGTCGCCGACCTCGTTGACAAGTACAGCTTCCTGGCCGTGCCGGTGGTCGACGCCGAGCACCGGCTCCTCGGCGTGGTCACGGTCGACGACGTCATCGACGTCATCGAGGAGGAGACGACCGAGGACATCTACAAGATGGCGGGCTCGTCCGCCGAGGAGGAGGAGTCCGAGTCGGTCCTCCACGTCGTCCGCCACCGCCTGCCGTGGCTCCTCGTGTGCCTGATCGGGACCCAGCTCTCATCGCTCGTGCTGGCCCTCGCCTCACGGGACATCGGCCTCTACGCGCAGCTCTCGATCTTCACGGCCGCCATCATGGCGATGGCCGGAAACACCTCGCTGCAGTCGTCCACGACCACCGTCCGCCGGCTCGCCCTCGACACGCTTCCGAGGTCGCGCTTCGTCCGCCATGTCCTCCGCGAGACCACCGTGGCTCTCCTCATGGGGCTGGTCTGCGGCGGCGCGGCGTCCCTGCTCGCCCTCGTGTTCCACCACAACCCGATGATCGGTCTCGCCCTCGGTCCGGCGATGGCGATCGGCATGGCAGCCGCCAGCCTCCTCGGCGCGGCGATGCCGATGGTGCTCGATCTCGTGAGCGTCGACCCCGCGGTTGCCTCCGGACCGCTCGTGTCGACGATCAACGATTCCCTCGCCCTCACCCTGTACTTCGGCGTCGCCACCGCGATCCTGGTCCTAGTGGGATGACGGCCGGAGGCGCTGCGCCGTCTCGCATCCCGGATCGCCGACTCTAGGCTGGCCGGCGGAAGTCCGATGACCGTGCGGCCCGACGGCCGACCGGCTGCCGCTGCGGCCCAGCCCGAACGGGTGGGTGGCAAGACGAAATCCGAAATGGAACCCGGGCTGGGCCCTACGCCGGCTTCGGGTATCCGAAGAAGTAGCCCTGCTGGAGCTCGATGCCGAGCTCGCGGAGCACCTCGACCTCGTCCTGCGTCTCGACCCCTTCGGCGATCACGACCGAGCGGCTGTCGCGAGCGAAGCCGGTGGAGCGAAGCCGGTGATCGCCGATACCAGGTTCCTCTTGATCGGCTCCACCGCCAGGTCCCGCACCAGCATCTTGTCGAGCTTGATGAAGTCGGGCTGCAGCTCGGCCAGGACGTGGAGTGCACTGTAGCCTGTTCCCATGTCATCGATGGCGATCCTGAAGCCGCGCTGGCGCAGCTCGGAGATCCTCTCGCGCAGGCGGTGCGCGCTTTCGGCGTAGGTCCGCTCCGTGATCTCCAGGACGCAGAACGCCGGGGAACGGCCGGCCTCGATGACGCGGCTCGTCAGGCCCCTGGCCTCGGACTCGATGTGCTCGAGGCCGAGCACCGAGAGGTTGAGGAAGAGGGTCGCGCCCTCCGGCAGTCGGGCCGCGCTCGCGAGAGCGCACTCGAGGCACAGCAGCTCCACCTCGCCGAGAAGACCCTCCCGCTCGGTGAAGCCGAACAGGTTCTCCGCCGACTCGAGGTAGCTTCCGGACGGACCCCGGCTGAGGGCCTCGAAGCCGATGACCTCGTTCCCGGGCAGGCGGACGATGGGCTGGAAGAGCGTACGGATCGAGCGGTCACGCAGGATGCGGCGGACCTCGTCGAGCCGCGCCTGGTCGAGCGCCTCGCCCCGGCGGTGGAAGTCCTGCCGCGCCTCGAGGATGCCGTTGTAGATCGTGCGCTCGACCCGGAGCGCCGGCCGCATGGTGATCACGCCCTGACCGACGCGCACGGAGACCTTCTCGCTGTCGCCGCTCTCGTCGACGATCGCGATGCCCTCGACCAGGGCATCGTGGAGCCTGCCGGCCTCGAAACGGTCGTTCAGGATCACCAGGAAGACGTCGCCGCGGACGTGCTCCTGACAGAGGATGCTGTTCTGGGCGGCGGCCTCCAACAACCCGCTGAGATGGCGCGCCACGTTCTTCAGGATCGCGTCGTAGCGCTCCCAGCCGACGATCCGCTCGAGGTTCTGCTCGTGCTCGATGCGCACCAGCAGCACCTGCAGGACTCCGCGCTCGTCCAGCATCCGCCGCACGCGGTCGAGCACGACCGGCAGGGTCGGCAGCAGGGTCACCGGATCGAAGAGGCTCGCGCGGTACTGCAGGATCCTGGTCCGCAGCTCGACCGGATCGCTGGTGTCGATGCCGTTAGCCACGCGCGCCGCCGCGCGATGTCTCGAGCAGCTGCCGCACCTGCCGCACCAGCTCACGTGGGGAAAAAGGCTTGCAGATGTAGGCGTTTGCCCCGAGCTGCAGCGTGCCGAGCTGGTCCTGATGGCCGCTGCGGGCGCTGACGACCAGCACCGGCACCCGAGCACCCTTGGGATCGAGGCGCAGCAGCTTGAGCAGCTCCATGCCGTCGAGGTCCGGCATCATCAGGTCGAGGAGGACGAGGTCCGGCGGATCGGTCAGGAGCCGCGCAAGTGCCGAACGGCCGTCGGTGTCGGTGGCGACCTCGAATCCGTCCGCCTTGAGGATGGTGGCCAGCAGATCCACCATGTCCGGCTCGTCATCGACCACGAAGATCCGCGCCATCAAACCTCCCCAGGCGCCGGTCTCCTGGCGCGCGTACCGTCCAGTCTAACAGAGCTGCGCGTGGCGCCCGCAGGCGCGCGCGTCGCCTCGCCGCACGGCAGCCACACGAACAGAGTCGAGCCCACCCCGACCTCGCTTTCGGCCCACACCGCGCCGCTGTGGGCCTCGACGATGCTCCGCACCAGGGACAGGCCGAGGCCCATGCCGCCGTAGCGGCGACGCGAGCTCGGATCGACCTGGTAGAAGCGGTCGAAGATCCGTACCAGCTCGGAGGGCGGAACGCCGACGCCGGTGTCCTGGATCTGCACCAGCACGCCGTCGCGGCCGTCGTGGCTGCAGGGCTCGACCATGACGAGGACGTTTCCGCCACCGGGCGTGAACTTCACCGCGTTGTCGAGCAGATTGAAGAACACCCGTTCCATCTGCTCGATATTCAGCTGCAGCTGCGGCAGGCCACGCTCGATCCGGGCCGCCACCTCGATTCCGGTCTCCTCGAGCCGCGGGCGAAAGGACTCGACAACGCTTTCGAGCAGAGCGCCGAGGTCCACCTCTTCGCGGGCCGCATCGAGGGTCGTGAAGCGATCGAAGCGGGAGAGCTGCACGAGCTCCTCGACCCGGAGTGAGAGGCGCTGGACGTTCTTCCTGCAGATCATCGCGGCACGGTGGGCCTGCTCGGAGATCGCGCCCAGCTCGCCGTCGGTCATCAGCTCGAGGTACCCGCGCAGGGCGGTGAGCGGGGTCTTCAGCTCGTGCGACACGTTGGCGACGAGGTCGGCCTTGGTCTGGTCCAGGGTCTCGAGCTCGCGGTTGGCCTCCCGCAAGCGTTCGATGGTCGCCAGGAGCTCGACGGCCATGGCATTGAAGGCCTCCGACAGCTCCTCGATCTCGTCCCTGGAGTTGACCGTCACCCGCTCCCGCAGGTGGCCCTCCTGAATCCGCCGCACGCCTTCGCGCAGGCGCTCGACGTCGCGGGTGATGCCGCTCGCCAGCGTCATGGAGACCCACTGGGTGAGCCCGAGCCCGAGGGCCAGCACGAGGGCCGACAGCCACAGCGAGTTCCGCAGCTCGCGGTCCACGTTGGCGTAGGAGAAGGTCCCGACGAGTGAGAAGTGGTGGGCGCCCCACTGGTTGACCACCGGCGCCACGACGCGGTAGACCCGACTGCCGCTCGCTTCGACAACAGCGCCCGCGCTCGGTTCGAGGCCCGCAACCGCTCGGAGCAGGTTCCGATCGTCGATGGTCGGCGCGTCGACCCCGTCGCCGAAGGCGAACACGTTGCCCCCCTCGGCCCGCAGCACGAGGCTGCCCCGCACGTCGACAACCTCGAGCCGGACCACGTCCGGGTTGAGCTCCCGGAGCTGGGACACACGCTGATCGAGCACGCTCTTGCCCGAGGTGCCGAGGAAGGTGATCAGCGTCACCAGCGGCTCGCTGGCGAGCGCCGCATAGGTTCGGGCGGAGCTCTCCATGTTGCGGCGAACCGCCTGGTGGCGAAACACCACCAGCACCAGAACGCTCGTGATCAGACTGACCACCACCGCGAACGCGATGTGACGCGCCACCCGGTTCTGCAGCCTGAAGCGCCGCGAGATCAACGCCCGATCATCCTCCGATTCATCCTACCGCCGATCCTCGCGGTTGGTTGGCCGCGGCGCCGGTCACTCCAGATTCTGGACCTGCTCGCGAACCCTTTCCGCCGCCGACTTGGCGTCGACGAGGCGGTCGGCGACCCCCAGCTCGCGGCATTTCGAGCCCAGGGTGTTGAGCTCACGATGGATCTCCTGGCAGAGGAAGTCCAGGGTCCGTCCCACCGCACCGCCGCCCCTGACGCGGGCGTCGAAGGAGTCGAGATGCGCCCGCAGGCGCACGATCTCCTCGGCGACATCGGCCCGGTCGGCAAGGACCGCCCCCTCCTGGGCGATCCGCGCCTGGTCGACCACCGAGCCGAGCAGCGCGGTGATGCGCTCCGTCGCACGCTCCATCAACGCCCGCCGGTGCTCGGCGATCTGCGGTTCGAACCAGTCGACGAAGGAGCGAACCTCCCCCAGCTCGGCGGCGACCTGGCGGGCGATCTGCTCACCCTCGGTCCGCCGCATCGCGAGGGCCGCGGCGACCGCCTCCGCCGTGACCGCGCGCAGGCGCTCGGTCTCGGATGGATCGAGGAGGGTCTCGGGCATCGTCACCGTCACCAGACCGGGCACCGCCAGGACCTCGCCGATGGTCACCTTCGCTGCGACGCCCTCAGGCAGCGGGATCGCCGCCAGCTGCTCGACGACCCTCGCGATCTGGGCCGCGTCCAGGCTCACCTGGGGACCGGAGCCCTGCCCATGCTCCACCGCCACCTGCACCGTCACCCGGCCGCGCTCGAAGCTCTTCTCGACGACCGCGCGGACGACCGACTCGATCTCGGGCACCTCGTCGCGGAGGTTGGTCCGCACCTGGGTGTCGAGGTACCGGTGGTTGACCGAGCGCACCACCACCGCCACGGCCAGGCGCTCGGAGAGGCGGCCGCGCGCGCGCCCGAAGCCCGTCATGCTCACCACGTTCATGCCAGCTCCTTTTCGAACTGCGGCTCCCTCCTGCCGAGGAAGGCACGCGCCCCTTCACCGGGATCGCCGGCGGCGAACACGAGGCGAAAGGACGCCGACTCGAGGGCGAGACCCGCCGCCCCCCGCGCCGCAGCGCGCCCGAGGTCGCGCGCGGCCGTGAGCGCGCCCGTCGAGACGCCGCCAGGAAGCGGCGGCGGTGCGCCGTGGGGCACGATCGAATGCGCGAGCCCCAGGGCAACGGCCTCCGCCGCCGGCACCGCGTCGGGCTCGAGAAGTCCGCGCGCGAGCGCGGCGCGCCCGGCCCGGCCCAGGGCCCAGATGACGCCCGCGGCCGGCGGACCGGGAACGGCCGAGAGCTCGAGCACGGCGGTCGGTCGGAGGTACACGAGATCGGCGCACAGGGCGACCTCGAGGGCGGGCGACGCCAGACGGCCGTCGACGAGCGCCGCCGTCGCGGCGCGGCTCCGCGTCCACCGCTCGACCAACGGC
>JALOKS010000207.1 GCA_025456385.1 Thermoanaerobaculales bacterium
GGGCGCTACGACCGCGCGGCCGAGCTCTACCGGCGGGCGCTCGAGCTCGACGACGGCGACTACCTGGTGTGGAACAGCCTCGGCGAGGCCCTCCGCTTCGCGGGGAACGACACCGGCGGAGCGCGCGAGGCCTACCGGAGGGCCGCAGAGCTCGCCCAGGCCCGCCTCGAAGAAGATCCCGGCGACCAGGCGCTCCTCATCGACCTGGCCTCGTACCAGGCCCGTCTCGGCCAGGAGGCCGCGGCTCGCGCCCTGCTGGCGCGGGCCCTCGACCGCCCGCTCGAGGACCCCAACCTCATGTTCGCGGCGGCGGCGGTCCTCGAGGACCTCGGAGACCGCGAGCGGGCCCTGGGCTGGATCCGCAGCTGTCTGGAGGCCGGGTACCCGGCCTTCGTGATCGAGGGCTACGCGGGGCTGCGGGCGCTCACGGCGGCCCCCGAGTACGGCGAGCTGAAGGCGGCCGTCGCCGCGACGGCGCCACAGACCGGAGCGATCCAGGAAGGAGGCGCACCATGAGTGCCGCAGCAGCCAGAATCCACAGGCGCGAGGTCAGGGTCGACCCGAGGACGCGGGACACGCGGATCAGGAGGGTGGAGGCGCAGCGAGGCGACACGATCAGTTTCGCTGCGGTCGACGGGCCGATCACTGTCATCATGCCCGACCGCAGGCTCGTCCTGCTCAACCCCGAGGCCGTGAAGAACCTGATCATCGCGGATCTCTGGTTCGCTTTCGACCTTCCGGCGGGGAATACGGCCGAGATCCAGGTTCCGGAGCTCTACCCGTCGTTCATCCCCGATCCGCTGCAGGAGCCCGCCATCACGGGCACCCGGGAGATCTACTACACCGTGCTCTGCGGCGAGACGGTCGATGGGGCCTACCCGGCCACCGGCACCTCGCCGCCGCGCATCATCATCCCGCCGGTGCAGAGCTGAGCTCCGCGCGGGGGAGGCCGGGCGGTCGGCCTGGTTCGGGCCCGGTCTGCCTGCCGCGTATCCTTGCGGCGAGCGCGGCCCGGTCGCGATCGCCGGCCGGCGGAGCCCTTACAATGGCCCCCGGGAAGGAGGCTCAGCATGGCTCCAAAGGTAGGCGTCATCCTCTCCGGCTGCGGCGTCTTCGACGGCGCCGAGATCCACGAGTCGGTCATCACCCTGCTCGCCATCGACCGCCTCGGTGCCGAGGCCGTGGTCTGTGCGCCGGACCGGCCGCAGATGCACGTCGTCAACCACCTCACCGGCAAGGTCGCGGCGGGCGAGAGCCGCAACGTGCTGGTCGAGTCGGCGCGGATCGCGCGCGGCGCGATCCGCGACGTGGCGCAGGTCAGCGCGGACGAGCTCGACGCCCTCATTCTCCCCGGCGGCTTCGGCGCGGCCAAGAACCTCTGCGATTTCGCGGTCAAGGGCGCCGAGTGCGAGGTCGATCCCGGCGTGGCGGCGCTGGTGCGGGCCGTCCACGGGCAGGGCAAGCCGGTGGCGGCGGTGTGCATCGCGCCGGCTCTGCTCGCCCGGGTCCTCGGGCCCGAGCGCCCCGAGCTCACCATCGGCAGCGACCCGGGCACCGCCGCCGCCCTGCAGGCGATGGGCGCGAGCCACGTCGAGTGCCCGGTGCGCGAGCTGGTGGTCGACCGCGAGCGCAAGCTCGTCAGCACCCCGGCCTACATGCTGGCCGAGCGCATCTCCGAGGCCGCCGCGGGCATCGAGAAGGCGGTCGCCGCCCTGCTCGAGATGGCGCAGGCACCGCCCGAACGTTCAACCTTTTGATCGTTTCAACGTTCCAACGGTCTACCAGTAGCGCTCGACGAAGACCTGGCCCGGCTCCCTGCGGCTGTGCTCGCGGAAGCCCTGCGCGGCCAGCAGGCCGACCATGTCGTCGATCATCGCCGGGTTGCCGCAGAGGAAGACCGCGGTCGTGGCGGGCGTCGGGGCGAAGCCCCAGGCCCGTGCCACCGCGCCCTCCCGCCACAGGTCCTGGACGTAGCCGGCCGGGCCGCCCCAGGGCAGGGGTTCCTCGGCCGGGCGGCTGATGACCGGCAGGTAGGCGAAGCCCGGGCAGCGCCGCTCCAGGGTCCTCAGCTCCGACTGGTAGCCGAGGTCCCAGGAGTGGCGGGCGCCGAGCACGACCGCGATCCGGCGGCCGCCGGCGGCGGGCAGCATGGTGCGCAGCATGCTCATGTACGGGGCGAGACCGGTTCCCGTCGCGACCAGCACCAGGTGTGAGTCGGCCGGCACTGCGTCGAGGGTGAAGAAGCCGGTGATCCTGGGGCCGAGCCAGAGGCGGTCGCCGGCGCCGAGCGCGAACAGGCGCGGCGTCAGCGAGCCGGAGCGGACCAGGGTGATGTAGAGCTCGAGGTACTCGCGCGCCTTCGAGGAGGAGGCGATCGAGTAGGAGCGGCGGATCATGGCTCCCGGCTTCGGCGGGATGTCCTCGTCCGGGTCGGCCTCGAGGCTTCGCGGCGCCTCGGGCGGCAGGCCGAGCACCGCGAACTGACCGGGCTTGAAGTCCGGCAGCTCCCAGCCCTCCGGCACCACCCGCAGGATGATCAGTCCCGGGGCGACCTCGACCCGCTGGAGGACCACCGCGTTGAGCTCGGTCTTCGCCATCGTCTCCGCACTCCGACGGCGGGTAGGCCGCCGCCGGCAGTGTACACTCGCCGCCCCCGCCCTGCCGATATACTCGAAGGCATGGCGACCCAGCCCGCCGACCCGCCCGAGACCGCAGCGGTGACGAACCCCGGGAGCGCCGCGCAGCCCTCGAGCCGGCGCCTCGGCCGCGTCGACTGGCTCCTGCTCGCAGCGGTGCTCGCGGTCGCCGCAGCCACCCGGCTCGTCGCCGTCGCCGACTTCCCGATCTACTTCTTCTGCGACGAGGCCCACCAGGCAAACCTCGCCCGCGACCTGGTCGCCAACGGCTTCCGCGACGAGGACGGCAACCTCCTCCCCGCCTACTTCCGCAATGTCCGCGTCTTCAACCTCGGCCTCTCGGTCTACGTCCACGCCCTGCCGGTCACCCTGTTCGGCAAGACCGTGACCGTGGTGCGCGCCACCTCGGTCGCGGTCGGCCTCCTCGGCACCGCCGCCCTGATGCTCGCCCTCAAGTGGTTCTTCGGGCTCCGCCTGTGGTGGGCCGGCGGGCTGGTGATGGCCGTCCTACCGGCATGGTTCCTCCACTCGCGCACCGCCTTCGAGACCGTGATGATGGTCAGCTTCTACGCCGTCTTCGTCCTCGCCTACCTGCTCTACCGGGAGGCGTCCCCACGGTGGCTCCCGGCTGCCGTGGCGGCCGGCGCCGCCACCTTCTTCAGCTACTCCAACGGCCAGGGGGTGATGTTCGTCAGCTGCCTGCTCCTGCTGGTCGTCGACCGGCGCTACCACTGGCAGGTCCTGAGGCGCCACCGGGGCGCGGCGGCGGCAGCCGCCATCGTGCTGATCCTGGTCGCCGGCCCCTACCTCCGCTTCCGCTACCAGCTGCACCCCGAGATGATGGAGCTCCACTTCGACGACCTGCACTCCTACTGGACGGAGGAGCTGCCGACCTCGGCCAAGCTCGAGCGCTTCGCCGCCACCTACCTGCGCGGCCTCAGTCCGGGCTACTGGTTCACCGAGGACCTCCGCGAGCTCGAGCGCCACCGCATGCTCGGCTACCCGCACCTTCCCGTCTGGCTCGCACCGCCGATCCTCCTCGGACTCGCGATCTCGCTTCTCCGCGCACCGCGCTCGCCGGCCCACCGCCTGCTGCTCATCGGCGCCCTCGCCGCCCCGTTCTCCGCCTCGTTCGTGGATCTCCGCATCACGCGGGTGCTCGCGATGGTGGTGCCCGCGACCCTTGCCGCGACCGTCGGCCTCGAGCTGCTGCGGTCGTGGGCGGCCCGTGTCCTGCCCGCGCGCTGGCTCGACGTCGCCCTCGGCCTCGGCCTGACGGCGGCGGCCGGCGCGATGACCCGCGATGCCCTCGTCAACGGGCCGCGATGGTTCACGGATTACGGCATGCAGGGCATGCAGTGGGGGGCGAGGGAGCTCTTCGCCGAGCTGCGGGAGCGGCTGGCGGCAAACCCGCGCGAGCGCCTCGTCATCTCCCACCTGTGGGCGAACAACTCGAACGCTTTCGGCGACTTCTTCCTGAGCCGCGAGGAGCGGGAACGGATCACCTGGGGCACCATCGACGACGTGCTCCGCGAGCGCCGGGGCGAGGTCGACTCGGCGGTGACCTTCGCGCTCACCCCCGCAGAGCTCGAGCGTGCGCAGGCGAGCCCGAAGCTGCGGGTCGACCCCGCCTGGACGGAGATTCCGGACCCCGCCGGGAGGCCCGGCTTCTACCTGGTGCGCCTCTCCTACACTCCCGACGCCGACACGATCTTCGAGGCCGAGCGCGAGGAGCGGCAGCGGCTCGTCGAGGCGACCGTGATGATCGGCGGCAGCCCGGTCCGGGTCCGCCACCCCAGGCTCGACATGGGCGGGATCGAGGCGGCCTTCGACGGCGACCTCAAGACGCTCGCGCGCACCCTCGACGCCAACCCGACCCGGCTCGAGCTCGAGTTCCCGACGCCGCGCCCCATCGCCGAGCTGCGCCTTCACCTCTGGACCGACGAGTACCACGTCGAGCTCACGATCGTGCGGAGCGACGGATCGCTGCACAGCGAGGCGGTGCAGGACGACCGCCGCCTCGACGACGCTCCGCTGACCGTGCGGCCCGGCGAGCCGATTCCGGACGCGCGCCGCCTGCAGCTGACGATCGTCAAGCCGGGCGACGCCCACATGCACCTGCGGGAGATCGAGGTCCTGCCCTGAGCAGCGGCCGGTCGCCGGCTGTCCGCCGGCCCGTCAGCGGCTGAAGCGCCGGTCCGACTCGGTGGTCCGCTTTCGCGCCTCCTCGAGCCAGCCCAGCCGCAGCTCGTCGCGGCGGTCGAAGTCATCGACGTAGGGCTTGATGTCGAGGAGCGGCGTCCCGTCGACGATGTCGAGGTCCTCGATCGTGAGGACCGCACCTTCGATGCCGACCAGCCGCACCACGGACAGGCCGATCGGGTTCGGCCGCCGCGGCGAACGGGTGGCGAAGAGGCCGCGCGGCACGGTGTCGAGGAAGGGCACCACGCGCGCCTGCCAGCCCAGCGAGCGGTGGAGGTGGTAGAGCAGGATCAGGTGGGAGAAGCCGTCGAGCGCGGGCTCCGGAAAAGGGGTGTGGATGACGCCGATCGCGCGGTACTCGATCGTGCTCATGGCTCGGGGAAGCCGAGCTCACTGCGCCAGGCCGCGCGCACCTCTGGCCACTCGAGCCGCAGCCACGGCGTGAAGTCGTCAGGCCGCCGCTCGAGCTCGGCATCGAGCGCCTCCGGCGCGAGCCAGCGCCAGTCCGCGATCTCCCGCTGATTGGCCCGCACTGGCCCGTCGCCGCGGCCGACGAGGACCGTGCACAGCTCGCGCTCCGAGCCGAGCGCGCCGAAGGCGGCGTGGTAGCGGAAGGTGTAGAGCTCGACGAGC
>JALOKS010000208.1 GCA_025456385.1 Thermoanaerobaculales bacterium
GACCTCCCGCCACAGCTCGCCGAATGCTTTCGCGGCCGGCTGCGAGGGCAGGGTCGCCGCCACTGGGGCGCGGGTCAGACCCATCCGCTCGACGACGCTCGCCGACGGGATGACGGTGCGCAGGAAGGCGGGGTCAGCGAGGCAGCGCTCGGCGGTGTCGAGGTGCATCCACTTGCGGCGGTCGAGCATCGACAGGAAGGGCAGCACCGCCGGCTGGTGCCTGCCGACCGATGCCGCGAAGCCGCGCACCTGCTCGAGGGTGCGCATCGAGAGCGTGGTCGGGATGACCGGCACCAGCACGGCGTCGGCGGCGCGCAGCACCGCCTCGGAGACCAGCGACACGCTCGGCGGGCAGTCGATGATGATCAGGTCGAAGGCGACGGCGAGCGGCCGCAGGCGTCTGGCGAGGCGCTTGCGCGGCTTGTCGCCCGCGTCGAGCTCGAGGTCGAGGTTGCGGTAGGAGAAGTCGGCCGGCAGCAGGAAGAGGTTGGCGAACTCGCTGGGCTGGACGTAGGCGAGCAGATCGAGAGCGGGATCGAGCAGGGTCTCGACCCCGCCCTCGAGCCGCGCCAGCGCACGGAGGTAGAAGCTGGTGGCGCCCTGCGGGTCGAGATCCCAGAGCAGGGTGCGGGTTCCGGAGGTGGCCGCGGCGTGCGCGAGGTTGACGGCGGCGGCGGTCTTGCCGACACCGCCCTTGATGGTCCAGACCGCGATGATGTGCACCGCTCACCCTCCACCGAAGAGCCGAGCGTAGAGCGCGCGGCTGTCGCGGCTCGCGAAGGAGCTGAAGCGGTCGGCGAACTCGCGCCGGTACTCATCCTGACGCGCGGCCGCCGCGTCCACCAGGCGACCGACCGCGAACAGCGCCTCGGGTCGCGCGCGCCCGGAGGCGATCAGCTCGTCGGCGATCGCGACGAAGCGCGCGCGCTCGAGCTCCATGTCGTTGAATCCGCCGAGAACGTCCTGGAAGCCCTTCAGCTCCTTGACGAGACGGCTGAGCTCCGGCTCGGGGTAGAGGCTCGCGAAGAACTCGAGGAGGTAGCGCAGCTTCTTGGCGTTGATGCGGAGCCGGTGGAGCGCCGCCGGCGCCGGCGGATCGGCGAGCTTCGCGCCGGCCTTGAGCATCCGCCGGTAGGCCTTGAGGATTCTCGCGCCGGCGATCTCGGCGATCGGCAGCGCCGCGCGGGCCGGCAGCGGCTCGCCCGGCGCCTCCTCCGCCAGCTCCAGCCAGTGGGCGAGCAGGCGGGCGAAGCGCCGCGAGCGGAGCGCCGCCCGCACCCGGCTCAGGGCGGCGCCGCGGTCGCGCCGCAGCCTGGCCTCGATCTCGTCGAGCGGCACCCCCTCGGCGCCGAGAGCAGCCTTGAACCCCTCCATGTCCTGGAGGGCGACGTCGAGGTCGCGGCACGGGTTGCTGACCGAGCCCAGCCACCCGAGTCCCGCGGCGAGGGTCTCGACGGCGGGCTGCGGCAGCACCTGCTTGAGCTGGCCGATCGCCGAGCGCGCGCGGCGGACGGCGACCCTGAGATCGTGCAGGAACTCGACGTCTGTGTCGTTGATCACGCCCGCGACGTTGGCGCGCAGAGTCGCCGCCAGGTGACCGAGGATCGCCCGCAGCGCCTCCTCGGCGGGCTGGTCGGCGCGCAGAGCGAGGCGCGGCTTGCTGCTGTAGTCGCCGGGACGGCGCCCTCGCGCGGCGGCGGCCGCCGCCAGCGGGTCGATCGCCGGCTCGTCGGGTGCGCGCCCTGCGCGCAGCAGCGCGATGGCCTTCTGCGCCGGCCGCCGGCGCGTGCCGACCTGCCGCACGACGACGGTTCGCTGGCTCGGCCCGGCCGATCGCCGCGACGCATCGAGCGGCACCCAGTCCTCGAAGAGCAGCTGCACGACCGTGTTGCCGCTGTCATCTCGAATGCGTGCCGCCCTTCGCGTCACGCGCGCGGCGGCCAGCGGAAGCAGCGCCCGCAGCTCGACGATCGGCTCGAGCTCGGCGCGGAGGAAGCCGGGCGGCAGCTCGCGCACGAAGCGCGGTTGCGCCGAGACCGGCAGGACGTAGGGACCGCCATGCTGCGGCGGGCGCCAGTGCAGCGAGTCGCGGCCGCCGCAGCGTTCGAGCGTCAGGCGCGCGCCCGCCTCGTGGATCCGCCAGTCGAAGCTGTCGAGCAGAGTGACGCGGAGCGCGGTTGCCGGCTCGAGCACGAAGCTCTCGCCGAAGCCTTCACGCAGTGACTCTGGGGAACTCTCATCGGCAGGCAGAACGAGCGCTTCGATCATCGTCTTGGTCGCGGTGCTGCCTCGGCGTGTCTGTGCGGACGAGGTCGAGAATGAAGAAGGGAGCATGGAAGGGTGAGGCCTTCCACGCTCCCGGGAGAATCGGGTCAGGGGGCGGCGACGCGACGCGAGCTGCCGTGAGGCTGCTCGCGGGCGCCGCGCGCCCGATCACCCACTACTTCTTCGGCGCGGCCTTCTTGGCCGGCTTCTTGGCAGCGGCCTTCTTCGGCGCGGCCTTCTTCACCGGCTTCTTGGCGGCGGCCTTCTTCGGCGCGGCTTTCTTCACCGGCTTCTTCGCCGCTGCCTTCTTCGGTGCGGCCTTCTTCGGTGCTGCCTTCTTCGCTTGTGCCATCGATCTAGCTCCTCCTTTTCCTCTGTGGTTGACGTTCGCGACCGATTTTTTTTCGTGCAACCTCTCACTCAACTTTACACACTTTTTGCGGAAATGAAATCTCGGGCCTGAAAATTTTTCTTCGCGCGCTGTCGGCTGGTGCGCAGCGCGAACCGTGCGATATACTTCGACGCCCGGAAGAAGTGGTTGATGACTGCCATGAAGAACGATGCCGATCGAGTGACGCCGGAGTCTCCGGCCGCCTTCATCAACCGCGAGCTGAGCTGGCTCCGCTTCGCACGTCGAGTGCTCGAGCTCGCACGCGACGGAGAGTTGCCGCTGCTCGAACGCGTGCGCTTCGCGGGCATCCTCGGCATGCTGCACGACGAGTTCTTCATGAAGCGCATCAGCGGGCTCAAGCGTCAGATCAGCGAGGGCGTCAACAAGCTCTCTCTCGACGGCATGACGCCCGTCGAGGAGTTCAACGCCTGTCGCGACGAGCTCCTCGCGCAGAGCAAGGAGCTTGCCGAGCTGATGCGCAAGGAGCTGCGGCCCGCGCTGGCCGCTGCCGGTTGCGGCATCTTCGACTGGAGCGAGCTCTCCGATCACCACCGCGCCAGCCTCGGCGAGCACTTCAAGCGCGTGGTGTCGCCGATCCTGACGCCGCTCGCTGTCGACGCGGAGCACCCCTTCCCCTTCATCTCCAACCTCGGCCTCAACCTCGCGATCACGGTCCGCGAGGCGAAGGGCAAGGAACGTTTCGTCCGCCTCAAGGTGCCGGCGAACCGCCCGCGTTGGGTGCCGCTGAGCGACGGCTCCGGCTTCGTGCCTCTCGAGCAGGTCATCGCGGCCAACCTCGAGCAGCTCTTTCCGGGCGCCACCATCGACGCGCACCTCTTCCGAGTCACCCGCGCGGCGCGCGGGGATGACAGTGAGGTCGGCGCCGGGGACGCTCAGAGCGGAGCTCTCGAGCCGGGCAGCATCATCCGCCAGGTCACGAACGAGCTCAAAGCGCGTCGCTTCGCCGGCGAGGTCCGTCTGGAGATTGCCAGGAGCACGCCGAAACGAATGCGCCAGTTCCTCCTCGAGCAGCTGAGGCTGGGCGAGGACGACGTCCACGTCAGCGATCACGTCCTCGGCATCGCCGACCTGATGCGGTTCTCCGCGGATGGTCCCACCGGCCTTCGTTTCCCGCCGCACGCGCCGGTGACGCACCGCCGGCTCCGCAATCTGGTGGCCAGCGACTCCTCCGCGATCTTCGACGAGATCAAGCGCGGCGAGATCCTGCTCCATCACCCCTACCACAGCTTCGACACCTCGATCATCCGCTTCCTGAAGTCGGCAGCCGTGGACGACCGCGTGCTCGCGATCAAGCTGACGATCTACCGGACCTCCTCGGACTCGCCGATCGTCCAGGCCCTGGCGGAGGCGGCGCGGCGGGGCAAGCAGGTCGCGGTGCTGGTCGAGATCACAGCCCGCTTCGACGAGGCGCCGAACATCGCATGGGGTCGCGTGCTCGAGCAGGAGGGCGTGCACGTCGCCTATGGCGTCGAGAAGCTGAAGACCCACGTCAAGCTCGCGATGGTGGTGCGCGAGGAGGAGGACGGGGTCCGGCGCTACGTGCACGTCGGAACCGGCAACTACCACAGCGGGACCGCGCGCCTCTACGAGGACCTGGGGATCCTGAGCTGCGACCCCGAGCTGAGCGCCGACGTGGCGGCGGTGTTCAACGAGCTCACGAGCTCGACGCCCTATGACGGCTACCGGATGCTCCTGGTCGCCCCCCGATTCATGCGCGCGCGCTTCATCGACATGATCCGCCGCGAGGCGGAGCACGCCGGCGCGGGGCGGCCCGCCGGCATCCGCGCCAAGATGAACCAGCTGCAGGACCCGGAGATCATCCGCGAGCTCTACCGTGCGAGCCAGGCCGGCGTGCCGATCACGCTCAACGTTCGCGGGCTCTGCTGCCTGAGGCCCGAGGTGCCGGGGTTGTCGGAGACCATCCGCGTCTTCAGCGTGCTCGGCCGCTTCCTCGAGCACGGCCGCATCTACGGCTTCGAGAACGGCGGCTCGCCCGAGTACTTCATCGGCTCCGCCGACTGGATGAAGCGAAACCTCGACCGTCGGGTCGAGACGATCATGCCGGTCCGCAGCCCGCAGCTGATCGCCGAGCTCGAAGAGGTCCTCACGATCGCCGAGAACGACAACTGCACGGCCTGGGATCTCCACTCCGACGGTCGCTATCAGCGGCGCCGTCCGGCCGCCGGCGAGGAGCCCCGGCCCTCGCAGCAGGTGTT
This sequence comes from Thermoanaerobaculales bacterium, assembly GCA_025456385.1. GTDB lineage: Bacteria > Acidobacteriota > Thermoanaerobaculia > Thermoanaerobaculales > Sulfomarinibacteraceae > Sulfomarinibacter. Next base: position 4,894 of record JALOKS010000208.1, read on the forward strand.
CATGAACCTGGTGAGGTAGCCGGAAGCGGGAATGCCACGACCTCCAACGCGGCCGGCCAGAAACGAGATCCGAGATGCGAGATACGAGATAGAAGGCCGCCCGCCCGGCCAGATCCGAGATCCGAGATACGAGATACAAAGCCCTCCGCCAGCCCCTTGACAATCCGCGAGCGGAATTCATGTTCTGGTCGCATCTCGCATCTCGCATCTCGCATCTCGCATCTCGCATCTCGCATCTCGCATCTCGCATCTCGCATCTCGCATCTCGCATCTCGCATCTCGCATCTCGCATCTCGCATCTCGCATCTCGCATCTCGCATCTGGCAATGCGACCCCGCGGCTTCAGTCGGGTGCGATTCCTCAGGGACGGGTGCGCTCGGACTCGATCTCGCGGATGAGCTCGAGCAGGCGCAGGCGGGGAACGCGGTAGACCCTCCGGCAGAAGCCGCAGGTGACACTGGCCTGGCGATCGTTGTCCTCGTCCATCGCGGCACGGATCTCGCCGATGCCGAGCAGCTTCAGGGCGGTCTCGACGCGCTCGGTGGAGCAGCCGCAGTGGAAGCGCACCGGTACCTCCTCGAGCACCGAGCAGCCGTCCGGGAAAGTCATGGCGAGCCACTCCCGGGGCCCGCGGCCGGCGCGCAGGTCGGCCGAGAGCGGACCGAAAGCCCGCACCCGGTCGCTGAGCGCGGCGGCCTCGTCGTCGCTGACGCCGGGCAGGAGCTGGACCAGGAACCCGCCCGCGACCTCGACCCTGCCGGCCGGGACCAGGAGCACCCCGAGGAGCACGGCCGCCGGCGACTGCTCGGAACCCGCGAGGTAGGCCGCGAGGTCCTTCGCGAGGTCGCCGGTCTCGAGGGCCACGACGCCGCGGTAGGGCTCGGCGACCCCCGGGTCCCGGGTCACCACCAGGTGGCCGCTCGCGCCGACCACGGCGGCGACGTCGAGCCTGCCGTCGTTGCGGGTCGCGGAGGCCGCCAGGGGGTTGGCGACGGTCGCCCGGACCCAGCCCGCGGGCGACGCGGTCGCGACCAGCCGCCCCGCCGGCCCGCCGCCCTCGACCTCGAGGGTGAGCATCGGCTCCCGGGCGGTCGCCTTCTCGAGGCTGGCGGCGAGGAGCAGGGCCCCGGTGGCGAGCCGCGCGAGCGCCGCCGCCACCTGCGGCGACGGGTCGTGGATGCGGCGCAGCTCCTCGGCGGTGGCGGTCGTCAGCGCCGCGACCGCCCGTGCCCGCCCGCCGAGGCCGATGGCCCGGACGAGGTGGTCAGGAGCTGCCGCGGCCACCGCCCACCTGCAGCTCGCCGCCCGGCGTCCGCCGCATCCGAAAGGCTGGAACAAATCCGGCTCGCATCGGTTTAGGTTGTATCATGAGTGCGGTAATGGCCGGCAAGCAGCTGGAGTCGGAGTCGATGATCGTGCACGTGGTGCCGGCCGAGGGCCCGCCCTTCGACCACGCGCTCGACGGTGACAGCTTCGTGATCGGCCGCTCGTCGAAGGCGGAGCTGACCGTGGCGGACCGCTCGATGTCACGGCTCCACGCGCGGCTCTTCCTCAAGGACGGCGCCTGGCACGTGGAGGACCTCGGGTCCCGCAACGGCACCCTGCTCGCGGGCCGGCCGGTCGAGCAGCCGACCCGGGTCGGACACGGCTCCGTGATGCAGGTCGGCAGCACGACCGTGACGCTGCGCGAGGCCTCGCGGCCTCTGGCCCCGGTGACCGCCACGCGGCCGACTCCGAGCCGCGACAGCCACACCATCTTCCGCTCCGCCGCCGAGCTGCTGCAGGAGCCGGCGGCCATTCGCGCCGACTCGGCGACGCCGATCGGGGAGAGCCTGCGGCGCTACGCCGAGCGGCTGCGCCTGCTGACCGAGGTCAACCGAGCCCTCGACCGGATCATGTCGCTCGAGGAGCTCCTCGACCTGATCCTCGACCGCGCCTTCGCGCACCTGCGGCCCGAGGAGGCGGCGATCTACCTCCGCAACGACCGCGGCGGCTACGACCGGGCAGCGGCGCGGTCGAGCACCTCCGGCGACTCGAAGATCCTGTTCTCCACGAGCCTGATGGAGGAGGTGGTCGAGGGGCGGCAGGCGGCGCTGGTGCTCGACGCGCAGACTGACGAGCGTTTCCACGAGGCCATGAGCCTGCTCGACGCCGGCGTACGCTCCCTGGTGGCGGCGCCGTTGCTCGACCCCGACGGCGCTCTCGGTCTGATCGTCCTCGGCTCGCGGCTGACGGTGCGGCAGTTCAGCGAGGAGGACATGGAGGTGCTGGCCCTGCTGGCCTCGGTGGCGGCCATGCGCATGCGCAACATCCACCTCGCGGAGGAGGCGGCCGAGCGGCGGCGCCTCGAGCAGGAGGTCGCGCTCGCTCGTGAGATCCAGGTCGGCCTGCTGCCGGATCGGCTGCCGGAGGTGGAAGGCTGGGACATCGTCGCCGGCAACACCCCGTCGCGCGGCGTTTCCGGGGACTTTTTCAAGATCGAGATGCGCCACGACGGCAGCGAGGTCGTGCTGATGATCTCCGACGTGTCGGGCAAGGGCATCGGCGCCTCACTGCTGACGGCCTCGCTCGAGGCCCTGTCCGCAGGCCCGATCCACGACGGCGTGCCGGTCGAGGAGATCTTCCGCTCGGTGTCGCACCTGCTCTTCGAACGCACCCCGCCGGAGAAGTACGCGACCTCCTTCCTGGCCTCGATCGAGCCTGCGGACGGTCGTCTGCGCTACTGCAACGCCGGGCACAACCCCGGCCTCCTGCTGCGCGCCGACGGCTCGACGGAGTGGCTCGAGTCGACGGGCATGCCGCTCGGCATCATGCCCGAAGGCGCCTTTGCCGCCGGCGAGCGGGTGCTCGAGGCGGGCGATGCGCTCATCCTCTATACCGACGGCATCACCGAGCCCGAGAACCCCGAGGAGGAGGAGTACGGCCTCGATCGCCTGCGCGATGTCTGCATCGCCTGCCGGGGGTGCTCTCTGGCCGATCTCAAGGCCGCCATCGAAAAGGACCTCCACGATTTCGTCCGCGGTGTGCCCTACCTCGACGACCGCACCCTGGTCCTGATCCGCCGCCGCGCGCGGTAGCGACCGGCGCCGGCCGGGAGCGTGTCCCGCCGCGGCCCTGACGCGGCCCGTTCCCCAGCTTCGGAGTGAAATGCGGCCGGCCCCGGCGCGGGTTACATGGGCAGCCTTCGACCCGACGGCGCAGCGAGCGAGAGTGGGGCGGCCGGATCCGCGAGGCCTGCAGGGCACGAGCTGAGCCTCCGCACGAGGCCGGTGTGCTGCGGGGTTCGAAGGGTTTGAGCGACACGGAGAATGCAGTGGACCAGAGCTACATCGACCTGTACGACGAGTTCACCCACGGCACGATGAGCCGGCGCGAGTTCATGGACAGGCTCGCGAAGGCCGCAGGCGGCGCAACGGCAGCTGCGGCGCTCGTGCCGATCCTCCAGAACAACTACGCCGAGGCGGGGACCGTGCCCGAGGACGACCCGCGCCTGGTGACCGAG
>JALOKS010000477.1 GCA_025456385.1 Thermoanaerobaculales bacterium
TGCCGGGCGCCGAGGCCCGCAGCGCGCCGCTCATCCCGCGACCACCCGCGCGCCCTCGCCGAGGCGGCCCTCGAGCACCCGCTCGACGCCGGGCACCGCGGCCAGCTCGTGCCGCACCCGGGCGAGCGCCGCGGGCGGGCACACCGCCTTGAGCTGCGGCCCGGCGTCGATGGTGAAGAAGACCGGAACCCCTGCGGCGCGCAGGCCGCGCACGAGGTGGATGCAGGCGACGGTGGTGCCGTTCCAGTAGACGAGGCCGGGCCGGGTCGCGAGCATGACCCCGTGCATCGCCAGGCAGCTCGCCTCGCTGACCGCGGCGAGGGCCTCGAAGTCGCGCGCCGCGACCGCCGCGCGCGCCGCCGCGAGATCGGCGGGCGACGACGCCACCCATGCCGCGTAGTAGGGCGAGCTGCGCTCGCTCGCGAGCATGCCCGCCGTCGATCCCACGGCCTTCGGCCCGCGCGCGGTCACCGCCACCGCGACCGCGAGCGGCCACGCCGCCGGCTCCAGGAGCTGCCGGCACTCGGTGCGCCGCCCGGAGTCGGCGAGCGCGAGCTCGACGAAGCCGCCGTAGAGGGAGCGCGGCGCCGAGCCCGAGGCGCGGCGCGCGAGCTCGGCGAGCTCCGGCCGCGGCAGGCCGGCGCCGAGCGCGGCGTCCGCCGCCACCACCAGGGCGGCGAAGCCCGAGGCCGAGGAGGCGAGGCCGGCGGCGGTCGGGAAGTCGTTGCCGCTCTCGACCGCGGCGTGGAGGCTCGACCCGGCTCTCCGGCGCAGCTCGTCGAGGCAGGCACTGACCCGGCGCGCCATCGCCGGCTCCTCCCGGCCCGCGAGCCGGAAGCGGTCGGCATCGAGGGCGGTGTCGAAGCGCACCGTGGTCGTCGTGGCGAGGCCCTCGACCGTGATCGACAGCGAGCCCACCGCGGGCAGGTTCTGTGCGGCGTCGGCCTTGCCCCAGTACTTCACCAGGGCGATGTTCGGGTGGGCGACGGCGGTGGCTTGCTGCATCACGCTCTCGTGCGGGTTCCGGTGCTCGATCATAGCGCTGTGGGACCCGCTGCGGATTTCGAATTTCGAATTTCGAATTTCGAATTTCCCGCCCACTCCCCCGACGCTGAGGATCTCCCGCCCGATTTGGGCCGTACCGAAGTATGTGGACGCCACGGGACCGAATGGGGTGGGGATGGCGGACGGCGCACCATGACACGATCATCCACGCCAATCATGGCGGTCGTGTGACAAACGCGGGGAAACCGGGGCCCCTTGCACCCACCTCAAGAACGCGAAAGCGCAACGAGATCGATCCACCCACCCACGCACAGGCGTGAAAACGGGGTCGGCGGGTGGAAAATTCGAAATTCATCTTCCGGTAGAGCGGCTGCAAGCGGCGGTACATGTCGAGGTAGACCTCGCGGTAGAGGCCGTCGTAGACCGCACGGTTGCGCGGGTCGGGCTCGAAGGTGTCGCGGACGCGCGTCATCGCGGCGACTGCGGCCGGGAAGTCGGGGTGGAGGCCGACGCCGACCGCGGCGTCGATGGCGGCGCCGAGGCCGCAGGCCTCGTAGACGTGCGGCCGCGAGGCCGGCAGGCCGAACACGTCGGCGGTGATCTGCAGCGCCGCGTCCGACTGCGAGCCGCCGCCGGCCACCCGCACCGCCTCGAGCGGCACGCCGCTGCGCCGCGCGCAGCGCTCGCCGCCCTCACGCAGGGCGTAGGCGAGGCCCTCGAGGATGGCGCGGTAGATGTGGGCGCGGGTGTGGACGTCGCCGAAGCCGATCATCGCCCCCTTGGCCTCCGGCCCCGGCACCTTCACCCCGGGCGACCAGTAGGGCTGCAGCACCAGGCCCATCGACCCCGGCGGCACCTCGCCCACGAGCTCGTCGAAGAGCTGCTCGGGCTCGATGCCGCGCTCGGCGGCGATGCGCAGCTCGCGCAGGCCGAACTCGCGCTTGAACCAGGACACCATCCAGTAGCCGCGGTAGATCTGGACCTCGAGGCTGAAGGCGCCGGGCACCGCCGACGGGAAGGGCGGCAGCATCGGCACCGGCTCGATGTAGCGGCGGTGGGTGGTGTTGATGGTGGCGCTGGTGCCGTAGCTGAGACAGGCGAGCCGGGGGTCGAGGCAACCTGCCCCCAGCACCTCGCAGGCCTTGTCGGCGGCGGCGGCGATCAGCGGCGTGCCGGCCGGTATGCCCGTGGCCTCCGCGGCCGACGCCGTGATCTCGCCCAGCACCCCGCCGGGGGGCACCAGCTCCGGCAGCTTCTCGCGCTCGATGCGCAGCGCGCGCCACTTCCAGTCCTTCGGACCCGCCCAGCGCAGCTTCTTGAAGTCGAAGGGCACGTAGCCCACCTGGCAGCCGACCGAATCGACGAAGCGGCCGGTCAGGCGATGGCTCAAGTAGCCCGACAGCAGCAGGTACTTGTGGGACCGCTCCCAGATCTCGGGCTGGTGGAGGCGCAGCCAGTTGGCGTCGGCCTCGGCCTGGAAGTGGGCCACGGTCTCCCGCATCCGGGCCGCGCGGAAGGCCAGACCCCAGAGGCCGCCGACCGGCTCGAGCCCTTCGCAGCGCCGCTGGTCGAGCCACAGGATCGCCGGCCGCAGCGGCTCGCCCGCAGCGTCGACGTTGACCATGGTGGCGCGCTGGGTGGTGAGCGCGACTGCCGCCAGCGCCGATCTCGGCACCGGGCTCGCCGCCCACAGCCCCCGGCAGGCCTCGCACAGCCAGCGCCACATGGCGCGCGGGTCCTGCTCCGCCCAGCCCGGCCGGTCGGAGTAGTAGGGCTCGACCTCGACCCGGCTCTTCGCGATCAG